>NZ_PJPV01000211.1 GCF_002864045.1 Endozoicomonas acroporae | reverse complement strand
GTCTGGTAAGCTGGTTTGCTGGGTTCACTGAATAGTTACGAAGGCAGTGGGGAGCTAAATTTTTCTTCAAATTTCTGATCGAGTAATGCGTAGATCCTGTTGGTTTCCCGTGAGATAGACAGCATTTTCTCGTGATCAGCGCTATACACCGGCTTGTTAGTCTGGGCAAACTGATCGCCGGTCAGCTTCGGTCTCAGAGTACTGACAATGGTCGGAGCATCGATATCCAGCTTTCGCAGGCGTAGTAATTTTAAATGATGTTCCAGCCGGGTAAGGCCGATCATAATGTCAATACATTCCTTACTTCGGGCAACGCCTTTCGGTAACTCCGATGCCCAGTAGTCGCGAGCCAGATCTTCCAGCTCTTTCAGGAGCGTTTGTGTATCTTTGATGCCCGATTTAACCTCGGCTCGGTTGGCAAAATAGCGACCATTATACCTCACATACCACCAGCCAAGGATGACAAGGCCTATATTGATTGGGTTTAAAACAAGATCAAACTGCATACTGTTAATGAGGTTCAGAAGCGGCATGACAGCGTCGAGGATAAAGCTATATTCACTGCTCATGCTTCATTTATGTAGTTGATTACACTGTTTTTTACGCTTTCCTGATCTGTGCGTAGCTCAAGTTTTTGCAGCAGTTCATCCCGGGATATGATGTTTTTTCGTATCAGACCACCAAAAGCCTCTTCCAGAAAAGAAGAGCCGTATCCCATGGCGTTGTCGAACAAAATGACCACTTTGTCATTTTCAGCCAGTAATTTCGCCAGGCGATCTCTGAATTCTTCACCGCTGGCGGGGCCGTCCTCGATAAAGCGACCACCGGGGAATGGGTTAAAATCGACCCCGATATCAAATTCAGCAACTCTTGCACTCATATAATCTTATTCCATCGAAGCGTTGGTAATATCTTTCGCAGGGATAATCCATTCAATCAGTGTACCGCCAAGGGACTTTTTGGAGTCGAACCCAGAAGAAGTCCTGCTATTGGCCTTATAGGAATAAAAACCACGATTACTCAACACATGGAGCCTGCTTCCAACCGTATTATCGACAGGTTTCTTGAAATCTGCCAAACCTTTTCCCCGGTTCGCTTCTCTTGTTCGGGTTGCCGCGTATTGCATGGCTTCTTTAATGATCACCGTGTCTTCCGGTCGATCATTTCCCAACGAAACCAGAAAACGATTCCAGTGAGCAGCATAGGACTTTGGGAATGATACTGGAATCCCAATGCCCAAGTCACATACCAGAACAAAAACCGGGGTCAAGTCTTGATTCTAAAACCGGGGTCAAAAACCGGGGTCAAGTCTTCAAAAACCGGGGTCAAGTCTTGATTCTTGATCTGCTCGCAAAACTCAAGCAGCAAAACCGAACACCCAACCAAAAAGCACGCTACCGCCAATCACACGAAACCGGGGTCCACGAAACCGGGGTCAAGTCTTGATTCTTGATCTGCTCGCAAAACTCAAGCAGCAAAACCGAACACCCAACCAAAAAGCACGCTACCGCCAATCAAATCAAGCACTTCTACCTATTTTTGGTAGCGAGCCACGCATTTATCGAAACAGCGCATAGCAAACCCGAGAGATCCGCGTCATCCAATAGTGGAGTTATCCACCTGTTTAATCCCCAGCTGAGCAGTGAATATTTTGAGGAAGCTCAGAGAAAAGAGATCACCGCACTTTTGTCAGATAGCCCCAGCCTTCAAAGCAAGCTGGTGGAGTGCATCTCGAAGGCGTATAAAGATGCAAACTGGTATGCACACATTGAGACAGGTTTACCTGAAGAGGATTTCCCCCCGGATTGTCTCTGGAGTTTTAACCAGGTTAACCGCCAGAATTGTTTTCAGTGTCGGGTTGCCTTCTTCACTGGATACCACTGGGAAGGTGAGTATCCAAAACCGGAGACGTCAATGATGCCTTGCCAATGCATCATGATGCACTATTATCATATTCATGATGTATCAAACTAAAAAAGAAAAAGGGGTTAAACCATGCGAACAACACTGGACCTGGAACCGGGCTTGCTTGCCCAGCTCAAGGAGCAAGCAGCCAGAGAACGCACAACCGTGAGCCAGTTGGCAAACCAGCTCATTCGCATGGCTATTTCCGCACAACAAAATGAACCCGACCAGGTGCCTTTCCAATGGCATGTGGCAAAAAATGGCAAACCTGCCGATGGTTTTGATCCATCGGATCGCAGCTACCTTGATGACCTGGCTTAATGCCCCATGAGTTGAGCGGAATAAGCCATGAAGCTGATTGATACCAACATTCTTGTCTACGCCAGCATTCCCTTTTTTGATGAGCATGAGCTGGCCAGGGCGCTTCTGGAGCAGGTTGCCTCACAGAAAGCCCGCCACTGCATTACCTGGATCAATATATTTGAATATTTGAGGGTGGTCACCCATCCAAAATTAATCAAGCCGAAACCGTTGGGTATTGAGCAAGCACTGGCCAATATAAGGAACCTTCTCGACCAACCAGCGGTATCCCGGATTGATCCCGGCTCTGACCATCTGCTGTATTTTGCAGAAATTATCCAACAAGTGGCGCCTGTCAGAGGCAACTTTGTTCACAACTGTCGTATTGCAGCAGTTATGAAAGAGCACAGCGTCAGTGAGATTCTTACCAGGGATACCGATTTCAGGAAAATCCCTGGTTTTTCTGTGACTAACCCTTTTGATTGATGAGACACCTTCAACCCTGTATTAAAGTTTCAACTCCACCGCCGCGCTCATGGCCACCTGGTAAACCACTTCCATAATATCACTGGTGTACTGCATGGTTTTGTCGTCTATCTTTGGCATCACCAGAATTTCATCGCCGGGCTTGACATCGTACTTCGCCAGCTTGCCACCGGTGAGCCAGCCATCGTTGTATTCGATGCGGGTAATGGTGCCATCGGTATGCAATACCAGTACTCTAGGAGGCTGATCCGCCTTTTGGGAATAACCGTCGGCACTGTTGACATAATCCGCTATGGTTTTGCCAGCGCCACAATGGGTTTACCGAATACTTAC
>NZ_PJPV01000210.1 GCF_002864045.1 Endozoicomonas acroporae | reverse complement strand
CCTAATAAGCTTCCGGCTATGCCGGAAGTCATTTAACTGCCTGCAGCAGAGCAGGTTGATCTTTAAACTGGGCAGCCAGATCACCAATCAGGGTTTCTACAGAAACACCAAGCGTTTCGGCGGTCTGTGCCAGGGATTCTGCGGTTGGTTGTCCGGCCGCCAGCTCTGCTAACAGATCTGCCCGGGCCGTGCCAACAATGGCGGCTAGCGCCAATGCAGTTGAGGTAAGTAGGTGTTTTGGTTTCATTCGGGTTCCTGAATGGCAAAACGTCCTGATGGGCGTAAAGTTTAAAGAATTGTAACTATTCAGTGAGCCCAGCAAACCAACTTACCAGACTGGTAAGGAATACCTGCCTTATAAGGGCTACGGACTTGGATGAGCTTTTTTCAGCCAGGTGGGTCATGGATTCGCAATTCTTTGAGACGACTTTCATCCATCTGCCAAGGTAGCCACTGGCTTAAATCTTCTGGTGGCTTCCGGTCATTAGCAATGCAAGCCTCAAGATAGCCCTTCAACCACAGCTTCTGATTGATCTTCCAGGTCTTCAGGCTTGTCAGCACCGTAAAGAACCAGGCCGCCAGCTCCATACTCCAGTCGCTCCCGCTGCCGTAGTAGTTTTTCCGGCCAACCACGGGACCTCGCAACGTCTGTTCAGCAATATTGTTATCCATCGGAATGTCCGGATTTTGAATAAACCGGCAGAGCCCTTCCCAATGGTTCACAAGGCTCTCAAGTACCTTTTGCGCTTTTTCAGCCAGCCGTGGTCGTACCAGGTCTTTATCTCGCTGAGAGGCTATACGTTCAACATGTTTTTCCAGTCTCAACTGGCGGGTCGGCCACTGCTTTGGGTCTTCCCGCACAAGAAGTCGTTGCTCGTTTAAATAATATAAACGAGCAATTCTATCTACCCAGGCAATGCTCCATTTTTCCAAATCCGGGTCACCACGACTGGCATCAATAAAATCTCGCCTGACATGAGCCCAGCAGAAGGCCAGAACAATCAATGGGTGGTCTTTGGCCAGTTTCTTGTAGGCAGAATACCGGTCGCAGACAAGGGTTCCCTCGCTATCTCCAATAACTGATTCAGGGACAGAGGAGCAGACCATTGATCCGACTTATGTTCATTCCCTGGCACAGGTAAACCTTTATCCCGTAACGTCTTCCGCCAATTGTACAACGTTTGCTCACTAATGCCTTCCTCTCTGGCCACATCAGGCACTGAAGGATTATGTGGAGGCAACAGTTTCTTCACAACCGCAGCTTTACGTTCTTTTGAATAACTCGGCACATTAAACTTCTGCCGCCCACTGTCTAACTATTTTGGTTAATCAGCAACCGGGACAACTATCCTGACACAGTGGGATTGTCTGTGGTGGTAATTCGGAAGAATTTAAGAAGCTTTGTTCGGACTGATGGGAAGGAAGCAATTAATCCGAATAATTGCCATTACTTTGCTGGCCTTTCTGGTCATCCTTTCGGCCTGCAAAAGTCTCGGTTACGGCCACTGGGCCTGGGGCAGTATTGAAAAAGTCGGGGTCAAAAATCGGGGAACAGGTATGCCGGTTAACGTTGACCTGTTTGTGCTTGAGTAATTCTTCAACGGGTATTGGTTGATGGAAATCAAAGGCTCAGTTTTTATCCGGCATAATCACGCTAATCGTTGGGAAATAACTGGTGTAACGCCCCTTGTCCCGACTGACTAACGGCCATTTGCACACGGCTGCCTGTGCTCCAATATAAAAATCCGGTAGCACCCCCGTTTTTTGTCCCCCCTGTTTACGGTATTTGAGATAAGCTTTAGCGGCCAGAAACAGGGTGTCATGGTTCAGGGGTTGCTCACCGATATTGAGCCTGTGCAGTAATTTCAGCACCGCAGCCGGTGATTCCATACCGGCACAAAGTTCTGAAAAAATAATCGGGTTAATCACGGCATCGTAAGCTTTGTTCAGTTCACGCAAGGATACCTTGGCCCATGTATGCCAATGGCTCTCTTTATCAAGGATATCGAGTATGACGCAGGTATCCAGCAGAATGAGTGCCATCAATCATCCCTCAGAAGTTTTAGTAGCTCATCGGCACCCATGTTGAGCTTGAATTCATCGGCGGCTTTTTCTACCGGGTCTTCGGTTTCAATCGTTACTTTTTGCAGTACCACTTCGCCCCGTTCGTTTTTTATAAAATTGACCCGGTCTCCGGGGTTCAGGCCGAGACTTTTACGAATATGGGCAGGAATGGTTACCTGCCCCTGCGTGGTTAATTTCATCATGATTCTTATCGCTCTGGTTTGAATCTATTAGGTATTAAATTAATAGTTAATAATTGATTAAATGACAACTTTTTCGAGTCAAGTAGAGGTCATCAGTACTTTGGTTCTGGAGCAATCACGGCAAGACCACTTTGCCGGTTACGACCCGTTTGACGGTTTAAACAGCAAACTGTTCGAGTGGCTGCCCGGCCTGAAGTCGGGCATTTTTGGTTTGGCCTGGATTCAGTTTTTCAAGCAGTCTCCCATTAATTTCCGTCCCTTGCTGGGTGTACCGAAACGCCGCAACCCAAAAGGGGTAGGCCTGTTTATCCCACTGTGTCAGGATAGTTGTCCCGTTCAGTGCAGGTAGCCTTTATAAAAGGCTGGAAGAGTCCGGTAAACTGGTTAAGCTGCGGCTTAGGGTTTGCTCCGAAACAATCCGAGGTCGCAATCCGGGGTTGGCAATCCGGAGTCGGGTCTTTCATCATGCCCCGCTTCAATCAATCCGGAGCCGATGGGAAGACTTTTTGACAAATGCTCTACGCACTTCATCCGTGGGCTATTTTTTCGGTGGTCAAACCTCAGTTCTCCCCGACTAACATCTTAAATATTTTTTAATTATCGGCTGTGCATTGTATGAAGGGCAGCAGTTCTTTATTCCATTGCGGGCATTTAATCCGATGGACTTAATGGTGACCTGCCAGGGGTTAATTCTGCCGGCGGCAACATTTGTTTTCATAGAATGGAGGTTTTTTTAAAACAATATCCAGTTCCAAATAACAATAGAAGGCGATGTTGTTAACAATAAAAGCATCAAGCAATAAAAATCTTTTTTGTGATTATTTTTGAAGACTATGCCTACATCCTTTTTGTCTGGCCGATCCCGGCTGTCTGTTTATTTTCTGGTAGGGCTCGATATTGCCATTGCCTTTGGCTGTGGTGAGCTGGCTGAGTATATTCGCTTTGGGGAGCATACCCGGCACTACTTTCCACTGATGTATCTGCATTCGCTGCTGGTTGTCACCTTTTCGTTTCTCTGCAATGTTTATGGCCCCTGGCGGGTGGGGCGTTTCAGTGAGCGGTTTGCCCGAAAGATTCAGGCAAGGTGACCCAGGCGACCAAGGGGGATGCTCGAGTTACCCGTGTTGGCGCTTTTATTCGCAAGACCAGTCTTGATGAGCTGCCGCAATTTATTAATGTGCTGCAGGGGCGTAAGTAGTTGGCCAAATGGAATCGTATATTTC
>NZ_PJPV01000021.1 GCF_002864045.1 Endozoicomonas acroporae | reverse complement strand
CCGACCCTGGCAGGGCATCTGGAGTCACTACTGGCACCTGAGCCCTATCTCTGGATTTACGGCCAGAAAAAAGTCCTGCCCAATTGCCAGCTGCATATAGTCTGGCCCGCTGACCAACTGCCTGCCCAGGGCCCATGGTTCCAGCGCTGGCAACAGCAGCAGGATACCTGGAGTGATTGCTCAGCAGGCAGTGTAGAGGCTGATAGTGTTGAGCCTGACAGTTTTGAGCCTGACAGTGTTGAGCCTGAAATAGCTGAGCTCGGTAAAGCTGAGTCCATTTTGGCAGAATCCATTATGGCCGCCCCCGGTTTGATCAAACCCTTTTCGTCCCGCCATCCCGATGCAATCCGGCCATTAGGCCGTCTTTTGTCCCGCATCTGGACATTGCCCCAGAGCCCGGATAAAAGTTATCCGGTCATTCCGGTTCAGGCACCGGCTGAGTTTCTGAAACTGCTGGAGGCTCAGCTTCCCATTGAACAGCGGCTGGATCGCGCCGGGACTCTGGAGCCCTTCCACTGGCGTAAGGCCCTGAATAAGTTACTGGCCCATCCGGTGCGGGGTAATGTAACCATTTACAGTTTTGTCAAAGCTCAGATCCGTGCGATATTTCCGGATTCCATGGAAGGGGTTGATCGTGATGGCATCGCTGCCATCCTGAACACCCTGCCAGCCCTGAAGCACCCAAAGGATCTGGTCGATCATTTCTGGCCATTGGCTCGTTATATGGCACCGGCACTGGGCGAGTATTTGCCCGCTATTTTCGGCGAACCTTCTCCCCGCAGCACCCCGAAAATGGCCGCCATTATCCACTCAATATTCCCTCAACAGGGCATTGAGGCTGATCTTTTGCCGGTACTGAACGACAATATCCATCCCTTTTCCGGCCATCGCCTGCGCCTGCTGTACGATGCCCTGCGGGTCTGTGGCAGCCAGAATATCCCGGTGCATCGGCAAGCCCGGGACTTGAACCAGCAACTGACCGCCATTAGCCAATGCCATCCATCTGAGCCACTGGAACCGCTGCAACAGCGGCTTCAGCACGCCTTTCCGGAGCAGACAACCTCCTTGCAGACCCTGGCCTCAGATTGGCTGAAGGCCAGCTGTCATCATCATCAGCAGCAGGGCAAACGGCTTGAACAGCTCACGACCATGCTCAGACAGCATAGGATCATTGAACTCAATGGCCCGGCGGGTACCGGTAAATCCTGCCTGGCTATCGCCACCGGGCAAGCGTTACAGGAACGGCGGCAGGCATCAATGAACCGGCTTGCCGCTGGCCCACAGCCTGACCAGCAGACGGTGAAAACCCTGACCCTGGGACCGAACACCACCTGGGAAGACCTGTACGGTTCGGTCTCCCTGAAACGAGACCGGCAGGGCAATACGGTCTCTCATTCGGTACCCGGCCAGATAACGGATTGGGCCAGGAGAAGACGCCCGGGCCTGCTGGTTATTAATGAAGCCAATCTGGTGCAGCACGGACTATTGTCACCACTGACCGGTTTGCTGCAATCACCTCCCCGGCTCTGCGTCAATGGCCAGACGTTCGAGTTAACAGATAACCACCGGGTTTTGTTGACCGGTAATCCGGAAAATTATCCGGGGCGGAATCTTGACCCTGAATTGCAACGCCGGATTCTGCGCCTGTATTACCGGCCGCTGCCGGAGTCCGTTCTGCAACAAGCCATCATTGAGCCACTCCTGCCGGATAGCTGGCCCATGGAGCTGAGGTCCACCACTTCGGACACCATCCTGTCCCTGCTGGCAGAGTACAGAGAACAGGTATCCACAGACTATGAGCTGACGCCAAGGGACCTGAAAGACATCATGGCCCGGTTCCGGCTGATCACGGCGGATGCACCCTGTCCCACCAGCCAGGCCCAGGTGTTGGCACTGGCTGACGAAGCGTGCGGGCAAAGTCTGGGTGGGCGGATCGATCCGGACCAACGCCCTGAATGGCAAGCGCTCAGGGATTACCGGCACAGTTCCGGTAAGGTGGACCGTTCATTATTGGAGCAGCACCAGCGGGCCTTCACACAGTTTTTCGGACAGTTGGCACAGGTGAACAAAAAGCAATCGACGCCACTGGTTATCGATACTCCGGCCACCAGAGAGTACATAAAAACCTGCTGGCAATTTCTGCAACTCAGGGAACCGGGAAGAGTTGCCATGGTGGTGGAAGGGACTGCCGGGTGGGGTAAGGATGCCCTGTTACTGCTGACCCTGACCACTTGGCAACAGCAAACCGGTAAAGGCTTTCAGCATCTCAATGGGACACCGGACCAGTTTAACCAGTTTGTGCAGGCCTTTAACCGCGCCTGGCGTCTGGGTGAGGTATTAGTGGTCAGTGAGCTCAATATCATTCCTTCCGGGCTATTGGAAGAGTTTCTTAATGACCGCTTGCCGTTGCCGCACAAGGCCGGGTTCAAATTGATAGGTACCGTTAATCCGCCCACCTATCCCGGACGAACGGCATTCCCGCCATCATTGACCAGTCGATTTACCGGCGTTCATATCCACCATGATACCGTGGATGACTACCGGCTCAGGCTGCAAGCCATGGGGGTATCAGAGGAGCTGAGTCGGTGGCTGACCGATTGCGCCAGTGCCCTCAATAATCATTTCCGACAGCGACGCATTCCCCTTGAACTGACGCTGCCGCAGCTGCTCCGGGCGGCTGATCGATTGGGCAAAATCGCCATGGACCAGTGGACTAAACATCTATTACTGGAGTGGTGGCCCTATATGAAGGACTGTAAATACCGCTTTCATTGGCCTTATACTCCTGGAAAGGGGGCTTCCAGAGGTCCGGATACTCATTCACCGAAGATTTTCAGCCTGGGCTCGCCCCCTGGTGTGTCCAAAAACTTTCAGGTAACCCGGTTTTTTCCCGGTAAATGGGATCCCCGTCTGTATCGACTGGAGGTGTGCACAGCCGATGTGACCACTGATAAGCAGGCAGCTATAAGCCTGTTGCCAATACACCCCGTGGAGCAGAGCGATCTTTTGCCCCTGTTAACCGGGCGAACCGATCTGAAGGCCGGCGAAACCCCCGGGCGCATGACACTGGAACCGGGCCGCAATTGGCAACTATTGCCATCGCTGACCCCCAATGACCGGTTGACCGGTCTGAGATCCATTCCGAAACAGACGCAGCTGGCACGGGATAGGCACAGCGACCAATACTTTCTTCGTTCCGTACTCACGGAACCGGTGACGGTAGATTTTATTATTAAGCCTGACCTGACTTATTTTCAGCCGTTAACGGCTGATGATCCCATCAACACACAGCCCCTGCGTTGCCCGCCCCTGATCAAAGTACATCTGGATCAGGAGGTGTTCAGCGAATACCCGGCTCCGGGGTACCGGAAGTTGCGGGAAATAGGGCAGATAGAGAATCTGTCCGAACGGCTACTGGCCCTTATCGATTGGTTCAGGGCATTTTCTTACGATCGTCCTTTTGACGAAACCGGCATCAGCCTGGTCAAGCAATTGTTGCAGGAACAACAGGGAGCCTGCCGCCATCGTGGGTTTCTGTTTCAATTACTCTGTCTTTACTGGGGTATTGAAGCCCGAATAGTACATTCGGTCTCACATGCTTTCGTTGAGGTCAGATCCTGCAATGGGTGGCGACTTTGTGATTTAGGGGGCGCTGGCGGCTCCACTTGCAGTTATTCATCAGAGCCGGAATGGCACAATATTTTCAAATCAGCGCCAGTGGCACCCGTCAATTCGACTTACGCTCAGGACGGAGCCGCTGATGGCTGGAACGGGATATTGTCACTGGCCACTTCTTTGCTCAAGCAACACAAGTGTACTCAATCTGAATTACCCCAAGAGGCGATAAAACATATCCAGGATACCTTTCTGGAAAGGTTCCGGAAAAATTTTCGCCCTATCCCCATAGGCAGGGATTTATCATCAAGTCGATCTAACCCGGTATCGTCAGGTTGCAAATCTCATAACGGTATCTTTGCATTTCAGATTGTCTACCATTGGGTACCGGAACAGTATTTGTTGGCGGCCCGACATGCCATTGACCATTTTTCCACCCTGGCCCCCCCGGAAAAAAAAGCCATTATCGACTGGAGCCACTGTATGCTCTTCTGGTCAACCCGCTTTACGTCTCCCCTGAAGCATCTTTTCTGTGAGTGGTCGGAGTTTGCCTGGCAACTGTATTTGCAAAGCCCGAATGATTTTCCCGTCCTGCCTGTTCAAAGCCTGCAGACCATTATCCGGTTCAATTTTGATCATAATGGCATGGCTCAACGAATAAGCCAGCGCCTGTTCCAGGTTGAGTCCATCGATAAAGTCTATCTGAAAAATGTCCGCGATAGTCCGGAGGTCGGCAATTTTCCCCTGCTGTGCTCCCTGGAACAATTGCCACAGGTGGCGGCTACCGAAGTTTATTGGAGTCATGCCTCCCGGGGCAAACCGGATATTGCCCGACTGATCCGTGGTCAGCCCTGTTTCCCGGAAAAATCAACCTATTACCAGGAAACCAATACCCTGATAGTGTCTGCCCAGTTTTTGATTGACAGGGCGTGGGACACTCTCCGGCAAAGCACCAATAAACTGACCGGCGCAGCCTTTCTTAAGGAACTCCCTGTGCCCCAGATCATGAATACCCTGGATGATCACATCGATGATGCAGAAAATAACCGGCAGTTAATTCGTCTGATCGGCGATCAACGCTTTGCTGACATATATACCCCGGTAATATGTGAAGACCTGAAAAGATTCCGGGTCTTGATCGTTGGCAATTTCCGCGACCGGCTAACCATCTTTGAAAGTGCGGCAGGGCAAAATTTCAACCTGATCGGCAGTGGGATTTTTTCTCCGGGTATTGCCCTGGATTGTGAGGATTCGCTGGGAACCATAAAACGCTTGATCAATGAACATGATGCAACCATTTTAAGCAGATATTAATGGCAATTCAGCCTTCTACGCTTTCGCCTTGAAGTACTGTCAGCGTGATTAAGAATTGATGACGATAAACTAAAGAATAAGGGAAAAGGGCATGCATCAAGTAGTGAATGCACAGTCAGGGTCACCTCTTAGGGTGGACATTAAGCTTACCCCTTCATTTTCAATGGCTTTTGAATGGAACCACGAAGAACACAAAGAGCACGAAGGAAAAGAAAATCTCTTCTTTGTGCTCTTTGTGCTCTTTGTGTTCTTCGTGGTTCCATCTTTAACTACCCGAAGAGGGGAGTATACGCTTAATGTCTACCCTAAGAGGGTCACCTACTCGACCACACTCCGAAATGTTTACCCTGAGAAAAGGAATTAAGAAATAGCACCATTATCGTTTCCTTTTTTCAGTTCACAATCTGAGCAGGAATAACTGTTTAAATAAAATTCCTTCTCTCCGGAAATTTAATGAGATTAAAAATGAATCCTGGTTTTGCTAACGAGCAATCTACTGAAAGACCAAATTTGACTCATGACAGTGTAATGAGTCTAAGTACCGATAAGGCTAACTCTGAAACTTCCGCTCATTCATTGCATTTTTCCGGGATACCTTTGAACAAACTCGGTGATATCTCTACTCATCTGAGCTGTGGTGAAATTCTGGAGTTGCAAAAAGAGTGTGGGCAGATCCATTTGCCGACGGTTACCTCCCGTGACATTAAGGAAAACTGGCCTTTTAAATACCTGTATACCAGACCTGATAAAGCTGAAACCCGGCAGAACGATTCACTCATCACTCACCAACCGGTATTCTCTGAGGAGATACGTCAGATGATTGAATGCCGCGAGTTTAAACTTGAGCGAAAAGGGGTTGCTCATTTTTTTGATGGTCAGAACATAAAAGCGATTTTCAGCCCCTCGGAACGCCATGTCCTGTTCCAGGACTTCTATGTAGTCCGCGGCTGGAGTTGTGATGACAAGGATGACTGGCGGGAGGAAGTTGCACTAAGGGTCCAACCAGATAAAACCACCATCTTCAGCACTTCCGGGCACTATGCGATGGCGGCAGCAGAAGGGTTGTGCAAAGTCTGGAGCTTTGATGGCGGGACCAACTGGCTGGAACAGCTATCGACACATGATATCGGCAGGATTAAGGATGTTCAATTTTCTCCCATAGAGCGGGCACTGGCCATCACCAGTACTCACCGTAACGGCAGTGATGCATTGATGATCTGCGTTCGTCATGACGATAGAGGCTGGATACCGGGATACATGAACAGTGGGTTTGAGAATTTGTCTTTTCAATTCAGTCCTTCCGGTAATTACCTGCTGGTCACGTCCAAACGTGGTGCTGAAATGCTGAGTATTGACTACAACGGCCAGGTCAGATGCCAATATTCATATCCGACCAGCGACAGGTACGTGAACGCTACCTTCAGTCCGACTGGAGATCGTGCTGTTATCCTTTCCAATACTGTGGATTCAGATGAAAACACACTGACAATCATTGGCCCTGTAGGCGACAAGTGGCAAGAGTTGGGATCCCTCAACATGAAAATTATCGGTGTCAAATTCAGTAACTCAGCACGGCATCTAATGATCCACACCATAGACCAGAAAATCAGACTATGGAGTGTGAATGACCAGGGCCGCTATGTTGAAAAGAAAATAATCACTGACCAGCCGTCATTTACGGCTACGCAATTCAGTGCATCAGAAGACATGTTCCTGACTCACAATCCTGATAATGGCTTTGTCCAAATCCTGAATTATAACCGTTCGGGCCAATGGGCAATTCCACATGAAAATACTTATTATTTGTCGCGGAAAGCCTGCTTCAGCGATGACCCGGCATCCAGCTGTATTATGATCAAGGAGGATAATGATGTTCATGTCGTGCATGTTAGCAACGAAGGCCTTTGCCAATTTAAAAAAATCCATTCAGAAGAGAAAATTGATGAGGCAAGCATCAGCCCATCAGGACGCTATGTTCTGACCACTCATTGTGACGATGATGGGCTTATTGCCAAGCTCTGGAGTTTTGACAGTGAGGGTAATTCGTTTGCCAAAACCAGGATTAACCGTCCTGCATCGGTCAACAACGGTTTCAAGGTCAATAAAGCCATATTCAGCGCTTCGGAGCAGTTGCTCCGGCTCTACGGCGGTGGTGGTTTTTTTTCTCTGAATACCATTATCTTTTGGGGGTGTGACAATAACGGCTCATGGACCGAGAGAGGCGTTGTGGACAATGCTGTCTGTGACCGATTGACCGATGAACCTGTCCACAGTCACGCAATGCTCCAGATATTGGCTGGCGACGAGGAACAGGGCGGAGACTTTAAAATCTTCGGCTACGACCGTGATGGCAATTGGTGCCAAAAGGCAAAAAGAAACCACGGTACCACCTTCTCTTCAGGCAGTTTCAGCCCCTCTGGACGAATGCTGTTGACCTGTGGTGACGGCAGCGCCAGCATCTGGCAGATCAACCCTCAGAGTGACAGATCAGAAAACAAATACCCATGACTGGATAAGCAACTAAGATTGAGAGCTGGCGTGAAAAGCTCCGAGAAGAATAAAAATGAATTTATGTTTTGATAACGGTTTCTGGACCGAGCGCGGTGTTGTTGACAATGTCGGCCAAGAGCCCGTCCACAGCCATGCAATGCTCCAGATAATGGCTGTTGACCAGGACAAAAAGAGTGCATTTACGCCTGAAAAACATCATCGGTAGTGCAGCATACACCACGGCTTAATCAGGAATCTGCAGCACCTGACCCACACGAATAGTATTGGCACTGGATAGCCGGTTAGCACGTTTCAGGTCATTCATACTGATATCAAACTGATCGGCAATCTCTGACAGCGTATCCCCGGGTTTAATCACATACCGTGATGGCCGGGTGTTAAGGGTACCCTCCTGTTTCCATTTGGCAACCAGTGTGTCTGGTGGTGGCTTTTTGTAGAACCAGCTTTTCGCGCCATTGAAAATGGCTTTCGCCATCGCCTTCTGGTGACTGCTGCTCTTTAGTTTTCTGGCCTCTCCAGGATTGGTGATAAACCCGGTCTCTATCAGGATGGATGGAATATCCGGAGACTTCAGCACCACAAAGCCGGCCTGTTCCACCTGTTTTTTATGCAGCCGGTTAATCCCACCCATATTGGCCAGAACTTTATTGCCCACTTCCAGGCTGGACGACAACGTTGAGGTCATGGACAGGTCCAGCAGAACGCCGGCCAGAACATCATCCTTATCCCCCAGGGATATACCGCCTTCTCCCCCAATCTGGTCTGATGCGTTCTCTTTCTGGGCCAGCCAGCGAGCCGTTTCCGATGTGGCACCACGGCGTGAAAGGGCATAAACCGACGCCCCATTGGCACGATGATCCTTAAAGCCATCCGCATGGATGGAGATGAACAGATCGGCTTTGTTGTCCCGGGCAATCTGGGTACGACGGCGGAGGTCTATATAATAATCACCCGTGCGCACCAGCACCGGCCGAAACCCCTTCTCTTTAGACAGCAAGTTGGCCAGCTCTTTGGCTATCGCCAGGGTTACCTGTTTCTCATAACCACCGCCGTAGGCAATGGCCCCGGGGTCTTCACCACCATGGCCAGCATCTATCGCCACGATAATATCCCGATAACCAGCGGGCTTCTGCCGGACCACTGGCTGTGGTTTTCTGCTCTTATCATCAAACAGATCAACCACCAGGCGGTGGCCATAGGTCGCATTGGGTTTCAGCAGAAAACTTTCGCTGGACACCTTTTCACTGAGATCCAGAACGATACGCAGGTCACTTTTATTACGGGGACCATGGCGGATCTTTTGAATCGGTGTATCTTTCAGCTGCAGGCCACTGAATGAGCCACTGAGCCGGGCACCGTCAACATCAATAACCAGTCGGCTGGGGTTGCTCAGGTGGAATTTATGGTGTTCAACCGCATCGGAAACATCAAACACAAGTCGTGTTTTATCCGGCGACCGCCAGAGTCTGACATTTTTAATCAGCTTATAGACCGCTTCGGCTACCTGAACCTTTAGGGCTGCAAGCCCCACGGCCAGAATACCCAGCTGCCTGACAAAACGACGCCTGCCACCGGAAAATAACGGTTCAACCTCACGACAAGAGGCGGCTCTTTTTCGGGTAGGTGTTGCTGTGCGATGTCTTATCGAAAGCCTGGCCAGAACCCTGCGAACAATCCCTGTTCTCTGACTCATCCGCCCCCCTGAAGTGCTCTTATGGTTTCCAGCGCACGCTTCCCTTTATCAGTCACTGCGACAATCGTTGCTTTCCTGCCGGATAACTCACTCTGGTCAAACGAGTGATAGGCAAAGGTAATGTCCAGATCAGCCTCTGGCAGCTCCCCCTGTCCGCGGGTTGGCCACTCAACCAGACACAGCGCCGCTTCGCTGAAATAATCCCGACCACCAATAAATTCCAACTCCTCAGGGTCGGCAAGGCGATAAAGATCAAAGTGGTAAACCTTATGGTTATTGACCTCGTAAGGCTCCACCAGTGTATAAGTCGGGCTTTTTACCGCGCCCTGATGGCCAAGATGCCGAAGGACACCCCGGCAGAACGTGGTTTTACCCGCGCCAAGATCACCATGCAGAAAAACAATGCCCTGGTCACCCAGGGCTTCTGCCAGATGCCCCCCCAGCGCCACCATGGCGTCTTCATTTTTTATCAGCAGTTCATATCTGCCTTGCATAAGCCTTTCCATCACAGCCAGTTGCCTGACCCTTAATGACCAATGATAAAATTCAATCGTTGTCGAATAACCGGAATCAACTCCGTTGCCCTTAAGCCGGTTTCACCCTGACCGGCAACCACCTCATCGGCAGCAGAAGCATGCAGCCAGGCCGCCATTTGGGCCGCCCTGAAAGGTGTCAGCCCCTGGGCCAGCAGTGCGCCAATAACGCCACTGAGCACATCCCCCATACCGGCCACCGCCATGCCCGGGTTGCCCTCAGAGCACAGCGCGGTGTTCTGGCCATCAAACAGCAGCGTTCCCGCCCCTTTCAGTAGCAGGGCAATCTCTGGCTGCCTGTGCGCTGCACCCTCGCCAGTAAGAGCAGTTAATTGTCGATGACTGTCTACCAGCGCTGCAAATCGATTGTTCTGAATCGTTGGAATATCCAAACCCGATAAACGAGCCAGCTCACCAGGATGAGGGGTGAAAATAATCGGGTACTTTCGTCCATTTAGCAATTGTGGATGATCCGATAACAGGTTCAGGGCATCAGCATCCAGCACCACCGGGCACTCTGCCGCCAGGGCATCCTTGAGCAGCTGCAGACCCCAGTCATCCCGGGCTAAACCCGGGCCAATAACCATGACACTCTTTCCTTCAGCCAGGGAACCAAGGCCAGATCCGCGCTTTACCGATACCCCCATCACCTCAGGGCAGCGAACAGCCAGCGCCGCAAGGTGTCGCTTGCGGGTAGCCACCGTGACACGGCCAGCACCGCAATGGAGGGCGGACTCAGCGGCCATCATGATCGCCCCCGGCATCCCGTGGTTGCCACCGATAAGCAGCACATGCCCAAAATCACCTTTATGGGCGGCACGGCTTTTGGGTGACAGCCAACCGCGAAACTGCTCCGGAGCAATTCGTCGACAGTCAGCAGGAACGGTTTGATAGACCGGTTCAGGCACGCCCAGGTCATTAAAGACCAGCTCGCCACAGTATTCTGGTCCCAACCCTGTCATCAGCCCCTGCTTCAGGCCAATAAAAGAGACGGTAACCCTGGCCTTGACCGCCACTCCCAGTGGAACTCCGGTATCAGCACAAAGGCCGGACGGGATATCCACAGCACACACCGGACTGTCAAGATGATTCAGCCGTTTGATGGCATCCTGATAGTCACCCCGCACCTCACCACAAAGCCCGGTACCGAGCATGGCATCCACAACCACATCCGCACACAGGGACTGGGTGCTGTTGTAAGGTCGAATCACCACGCCAGCATCAACGCAGGCCTGCCAGGCAGTGAGGGCATCGCCGTTAAGCTCTGCTGGATTTTTCACCGCCAGTACCGAAACCCTCAGCCCCTGCTCTTTGGCCAGTTTGGCGACCATATAGCCATCGCCACCGTTGTTGCCTGCCCCACACAACACCAGCAGGGTTCCGGCTTCTGGCCAGTAGTGGCCAATCGTGGACAATACGGTGCTGGCCGCCCTGGTCATCAGCTCAAAACCCGGGATGCCGTGCTGGTGGATGGCCACATGATCCAGTTGTCGAACCTGATCGGCAGTGTAGAGAGACTCTGGTAAGCTCTTATTCATAAGCGTGCCCGCGATGATACAATAGAGATTGTATTTTGCATTCAAACTGCGCCAAACAATTTATTCCAAAAGAGTTAATCCAATTCAGTGTCTGAACCGTTATCTTCACCACCCACTTTAACCACATTGACGGACTCATCGCCAGCACCGGCTATGGAAAAACTCGTTGGGAAAATTCGTACCTGGGCCAGAGAGCTTGGCTTTCAGGCGATCGGCATTACCGAAGCCAAAATACCTGAAGATGATCTTAAGCATCTGGCAGCCTGGCTGGCGAAAGGGTATCACGGTGATATGGCCTATATGGCCCAGCACGGTGAGCTGCGGGCACACCCGGAGCAACTGCATCCCGGCGCATTAAGGGTGATTTCTGCCCGTATGGATTACCTGCCAGCGGATACTGAAACCGTCAAACTGCTCAACGAACCGGAAAAAGCCTATGTCTCCCGCTATGCCCTGGGCCGGGACTACCATAAGTTGATCCGCAAACGGCTCACCCAGCTGGGCAGGCAGATTGAAGCTGCCGTTGGAGATCATGGCTATCGCGCCTTTGTGGACAGTGCGCCAGTGATGGAGCGCCCATTGGCGCAACAGGCCGGACTGGGCTGGATGGGCAAGCACTCACTGATACTGAACCGTCAGGCTGGCTCCTTTTTCTTTCTTGGTGAGCTGTTCACCAACCTCCCGCTGCCTGTGGATAAGCCTTACGAAAATAATCACTGCGGACGCTGTACCTCCTGTATGGACAAGTGCCCAACCCGGGCCATTGTGGCTCCCTACAAGGTGGATGCCCGCCGCTGTATCTCTTACCTGACCATCGAAAACAAGGGTCCCATTCCTGAAGAACTGCGCCCTCTGATGGGCAATCGCATCTATGGCTGTGATGACTGCCAGCTGGCCTGCCCCTGGAACCGTTTTGCCAAGCCAACCCGGGAGCCGGACTTTCAACCTCGTCACCATCTGGACGACAGTGATCTGGTCGATCTTTTCCACTGGAGTGAAGAACAGTTTCTGGAACGAACCGCGGGCTCGCCTATTCGCAGGGCAGGTTATGAAAGCTGGTTGCGTAATATCGCCGTGGCACTGGGCAATGCTCCGGGCAGTGACGCCATTATTGCGGCTCTGAAAAGTCGTCTGGATTATCCATCAGAGCTGGTTCAGGAGCATGTCCTCTGGGCTCTCAAGCAACACGATGCCAGGAGGCTGTCCGAGAATAGACTGCCCTACGCGGCAACTGCTCCTGCGTTGCTCTAGCTCCTGCATCCATGCAGTCGTGCGGCGACAGCAAATTGGTCTAAAAATTCGCTTTTGTTCGGCAAATAGCCCCGCTATTCACCTCACAAAACCGATTTTTTATCCTCAATTTTCTGTCGTCCTCGCTACGGGCGCTATTCTCGGACAGCCTCCCAGGTGCTGATGCAGATTGTCCACAGGTGAATCAAGACGGCCATTTCCCGTTACTGAATCTAACGGGCTTGTTAGTGATCTGTCCCGTCGATCAACTAATCTTGGGACAGTAATCATGGCGACTTTATTTTTGACTTGAATCAGGAAAAAGTCTCTTGGAACAATAACTAACAAGGCAGATTATAATCATGAAATCGACTAAACCTATTTTTTTTACGCTACTGTTATCCCTGATGACCAGCAACCTGACTCTTGCAGCCGACGGTGGGAATGACACCGTCTGGATATTTGGCTATGGCAGCCTGATGTCTACGCTTGCCCGCACCGCTACCGCAGAAGACCCCCAAGATGCCGAGTACCTGCCGGTCAGAGTTCATGATATGGCCAGAAAGTGGAATCTCTGGATAGAAAAAGCCACACAGAGAGCGCTGAACATCGAAGCATCCCCCGGAGATTACCTTAATGGCTTACTCTTTCCCGTGAAAACCAAAGATCTGCCAGCTTTTGACATACGCGAAGGGGCATACCATCGAGTAAAAATAGCCAAAGATAAAGTGTCATTTTATCGGGAGGATCACAGGAATAAGGTTCTTGGAACCCACGATGACGTTGAAATTTATGCCTACCTCCCCAACTACAAGTTTTACTTTGGTCCGGAAGATACGGAAAAGAAAATCGCCATGTCCTACCTGAATATTGTCCGTTCCGGCTGTGTTGAAGTAGACCAGACCAATAATCTCAATGGCCAGTTCATCATGGACTGTCACAAAACGCTGGGCCTTGAAGAGTATGACACCTTTCAAGATGAAGACCAGCCCACCTACATAAGACACCCGAAAAAATTGCTGAACAAAGCAGAGCAAAGAGTGGATTTTCTGAAGGGGTATCTGGAAAAAGACTGGCCCAATTATCTTGAAATCGTCAGGAAATATTGGGGGTTCTGATATCTGGGGGTCGCCGCCCGCTACCCGCAAAAGCGCAAGCGGTTCCGGCTTTTGCGGGTAGCGTGAAGCGGGAAGCGTCTGTAGGAATATTGAAGTTATTTCAGGACCATTCCTAAACAGGCAACCCAAACCTCGGCAGAGACAATCCCTTATACACCGCCATCAGCCTGAGAATAAGGACAACTGCAGCCGCAATAATTGACGTGTGGTTTATGTTTTGGAGCAATGGCTCCAGCAATATGAACACCGCGCCTCCCGCCATGGCTGCGGATGCATAGATCTCCTGTCTCAATACCATGGGAATCTCCCCGGCCAGCATATCCCGGATGGCACCACCACCACAGCCTGTCAATACCCCCATCATCACAGCGACCATTGGCTCCACACCAAATGACAACGACTTGGTCACGCCGATGACCACAAAGACCGCCAGCCCCAGGGCGTCAGAGACCTGAAGAATCCACTTGCTGCGCTCATGCCACTGGCGAACCAGGATGGCAAACAGCGTCGTAGCCAGAATAACCAGCAGGTAGAGCGTATCCTGTATCCAGAATAGGGGCGTAGAGGAGAGCAAAACGTCTCGAATAGTTCCGCCCCCAACGGCAGTCACGAAGGCGAGTACCATTGCGCCAAACAGGTCCATGTCTTTACGGCAGGCCAGCCAGACACCACTGATCGCAAAAACCGCAGTACCAAAAAGGTCGAGAATATAGA
Organism: Endozoicomonas acroporae; assembly: GCF_002864045.1. Taxonomy (GTDB): domain Bacteria; phylum Pseudomonadota; class Gammaproteobacteria; order Pseudomonadales; family Endozoicomonadaceae; genus Endozoicomonas; species Endozoicomonas acroporae. Next base: position 45,197 of record NZ_PJPV01000021.1, on the reverse strand, counting down.
GCAGCATTAACGAACCTACGGAGAAAAGGTCATTGGATTATAGATTATAAATTCGTCTTCCACGGCCAGATATAGTCATATACCGGCATTCTTTCCGAATACCGACAGGCTCCTGGTTTAATGAGCTTGATGGGTGTCGTTATTAAATGTCTCCGGACTCCGTTCGTCCTGAGCTTGTCGAAGGGCGCAAACTCCGGCCTCCGATAGATCGTGCCAAACACCCTTCGTCCGTGCATCCTGAGCCGAGCTGAAGGGCGCTCAGGGTGAACGGAGATTGTATACATCAAACTCTTTGAAACGATGTACTAGTCTTCGTTACTCCTGATGAGGATTAACCGCCATGAATAAACCCGATATTCACAATGGCAGGCTGCCAGCAGAAGAGTACCGCCGCAACTTTGCCGACATCAAGCCTCCCCTCAGTGATTACCAGGCTCATATTGAAGCCAGCCGATGCCTTTACTGCGAAGCGGCACCCTGTATCCCGGCCTGTCCCACCGGTATCAATATTCCCTCTTTTATCAATCGTATCGCCACTGACAATATCGACGGTGCTGCACAGGCCATTCTGGATGCCAATATTCTGGGAGGAAGCTGTGCCCGGGTCTGTCCAACCGAGGTTCTCTGCGAGCAGGCCTGCGTCAGAAATCATGAGCCAGAGTGCCTTCCGGTGAAAATCGGCCTGCTGCAGCGTTATGCCATCGATAACCGCCAGTCAGCCGACCACCCATTTACCCGCCTGCCGGAAACGGGAAAAGCCATGGCCGTTGAGGATGCCCTCCCGGCCATATCCTCCCTTCGTCAATGCCATGATCTGAGCCAATTGCCTGTTGGCCGACGTATAGTGGTTATTGGCGGGGGCAACACCGCTATTGATATTGCCTGCCAATGCAAACGGCTGGGCGCAGAGGACGTCACCATTGCCTATCGTCGTGGCCGTGAACAGATGTCAGCCACCGGTCATGAACAGGCTTTCGCCCGGGATAATGGTGTTCGCATCCTCACCATCGAACTGATCACCGATCGCCCGCTGCAGGTGAGTCTGGACGAGATACGCCAAACCAAAAAAGACTGGCCAGACCGGGCACTGCTGGTCTCGCTGATCAATACCATTAACTCCATTACCGGTATTGATCTGGACCGGATGGTGGGATATCACGCCGTCAACGATAAGTTCACCAGTGGCGGTTATTGTGGCGAAGCGGTGAAACCCATCGCCCTGAATATGGTCGGGCAGATTGCCCGCAGCCCGGACACCGCCGGACTGCCCATCTCAGCCATTGGCGGCATCAGTACCTGGCGGGACGCAGCCGAATTTATGGCGTTAGGGGCGGGCACCGTTCAGGTTTGTACCGCCGCCATGCTGAACGGTTTTAAAATTGTACAGGACATGATTGATGGCCTGTCCCGGTGGATGGACCGCAAACACTATCCGACCCTGGACAGCTTTCAAGGCGCTGCCGTCCCCAATCTGACCGACTGGAAATACCTGAACCTGAATTACAAGACCATTGCCCACATTGATCAGGACAGCTGTATCCAATGCGGCAGATGCTATGCAGCCTGTGAAGATGCTGCCCATCAGGCCATTGCCATGACACCGATAAAACAGTCAACCCAGCACCGGTTTGGGGTGATCGAGGAGGCCTGCGTAGGGTGCAACCTCTGCCAGATCACCTGCCCAGTGGATAACTGTATATCCATGGTCAGGCAGCAAACCGGCAAACCTTACCTGAACTGGACGCAGCATCCGAATAACCGGGGTCAGGAAGGTAACCTATCGACGGAGCAAACCTGATTTTTCAGTGCCGGAGTATGCCATGAATTCACTGGAGCATGCAGTTGTCTGTGGTGACCATGTCATGGTCAAAACCCTTCTGGACAAGGGGGCGGACCCGGATATTCCCGGAAATAACAATGAAACCCCGCTGCACCGGGCAGTTAACGCTGGTCACCATGTTATTGCCAAGACCCTGCTGACCTACGGGGCTGACCCAAACCTCAAGGACATTAGTGGAAGGACAGCCTTGCATTTTGCCGCTCTCGAAGGTCACCATGCTATGGTCGAGCCCCTGCTGGCCATTGGGGCTGACGCGAACCTCAAGGACGTAAACGGATGCACACCTTTGCAATGTGCAGCTGGCAACCGTCATCGCGCTGTGTACGATTCACTGCTACCTAAAACTCAGCAGCCGGACTGGAACAGCCTTTTACAGGTATTTTCCCGTTCAGGTTGGAAGGATCAAGTTGAGGTGGCACTGGCCAGGGGGGCTAACCCGAATATCCAGGACAGTGATGGTGATACACCTTTGGGAGGAGCAGCTACGGCTGGCCACCATGCTATTGTCGAGACCCTGCTGGACAACGGGGCTAACCCAAATATTCCCGATAGTGGTCATTACACCCCGCTGCACCGGGCAGCGGCCATTGGTCATCATCCTATGGTTGAGACCCTGCTGAACAGAGGGGCTGACCCGAACCTAAAGGATGGGACTGGACGGAAAGCCTTGACATCTGGGCTTAACAGTGATTACCCAGATGTATACAGAACCCTGTTACCTGTAACCCATCAGCCGGACTGGAACAGCCTGTTACCGAAACTTGTCTACGAAGGATGGAAAGATCAAGTTGAGGCGGCACTGGTCAACGGGGCTGATCCGAATAAGCCCGATTTTTGCCATAAAACCCAGCTGCACAGGGCAGCTGAGGCTGGTCACTGTGACATTGTCAAGACTCTGCTGGTCAACGGGGCTGATCCGAAATTCAAAGACTGGAATGGACGGACAGCCTGTCAATGTGCAATGACAGAAACCATTAAAGAAGCAATCCAGCATTTCATGGCTGAACCTCACTCTCTCCAATTCTACTGCCGGGCCAGCATCCGGGGTCGGCTGGTTAAGTGTCTGCCCGACAACGGACTACCAATGAAGGAGGCGATCAGGTTTCTGCCGCTTAATCCTCCAGCAATGCAGTACGTCGATCGCCTGCTGTCACTGTAGGGCGAGCCGGAGCTGCTCCGGGAGGCTGTCCGGAAATAGACTGCCCTGCACGGCAACTGCTCCTGCGTTGCTCTGGCTCCTGCATTCATGCAGTCGTGCGGTTGCAATCAATTGGTCTAAAAATCCGCTGTTGTTCGGCAAATCCTATCTAAACTGGACACAGCACCTGAATAGCAAGGGTCAGGAAAGTAACCTAACGACGGATCAAACCTGAATTTCTATTGAGGGAGTACGTCACATTATGAACACTCTGGCTGAAGCAGCTGAAGATGGTGACCTTGCCAGGGTCGAAACCCTTCTGGACTCAGGGGCTAATCCGAACAATTACCTATATGCCTGTTACACCCCGCTGCAGCATGCCGCTATGGAGGGGCACCATGCTATTGTCAAGATCCTGCTGGCCTACCGGGCTGACCCGAACCTCACCGGGGGTTTGATGTCAGCCTTAGACTTTGCCGTTGAATATGGTCATCTTGATGTATACAAAACCCTGCTACTTGTCACCCATCAGCTGGACTGGAACAGACTGTTACAGAGATTTTCCCTTCATGGATGGGAGGATCAAGTTGAAGTGGCATTGGCCAAAGGAGCTGACCCGAACACTCTCGTGGATGGCAGCACCCCGCTGCACGAGGCAGCTGCCGCTGGTCACCTTGCTATTGTCGTGGTCCTGCTGGCTAACGGAGCTGCCCCGAACATTCTCGGAAATGGCAATTACACCGCGCTGCACAGGGCAGCCATCGCTGGTCACTCTGCTATTGTCGAGACCCTGCTGGCCTCCGGGGCTGACCCGAACCTCAAGTGCATGAATGGGTTGACAGCCTTGCAATCTGCTGTTGACTGCGGTCATCTCGAGGTATACGAAAACCTGTTACCTAAAACCCATCAGCTGGACTGGAACAGCCTGTTGCAGAAATTTTCCATTCATGGATGGGGGGATCAAGTTGAAGTGGCGCTGGTCAAGGGGGCTGACCCGAACAGGCCCGGAGTTGTCAACTACACCCCGCTGCACCGGGCAGCTGATGCGGGTCACCTTGCTATTGTCGAGACCCTGCTGGCCAGCGGAGCTGACCCGAATATGCCCGGAAAGGACGATCATACCCCGCTGCACCAGGCAGTCACTGCCTGCCTCGATGCTTGCAATGATCGCAATGCGATTGTCGAGACACTTCTGGTTAACGGAGCTGATCCGAACCTAAGGGATAAGTATGGTCGGGCCGCCTGGCAACATGGAACGCCTGCAACAAAAAACATCATCCAGAATTTTATTTCTGTCCCTCGTTTGCCGTCTCTCAAATCCCTCTGCCGGAGCAGCATCCGGGGCCGACTGATCAAACACCTGGATCGCAACAAGCTGCCAATGAAGCAGGCGGTCAATTCGCTGCCGCTGCCTTATTCGGTAAAGCAGTACATCTACCTGCCGCTGTCACGGTAGAGCGAGCCGGAGCTACCCTGGCAGGGCATAGGCGTGCCATATCGCCGATTCTTGCCGTTTTCCTGAACGCCTCCACAGCGAAAAGGCAGCGACAAAAATTCCAGTACCATGATTTATATTGCTCAGTGCTACAACTCACATCTTCGTTCTCACGGGCACCGAACAGAACCAGGGCATTGTGATTGTTATCCAACCGGCAACTGCCTGACCAGGGTAATGTTATCCGGCGACATGTCTGCCCCCCAGGCCATCACCTCCACACCAGCGGCCACCGCCTTTTGCAGTTCTTCTGCATAAACCGGATCAATCGCCTGTGCCGCCGCCACATGGTCAATACCGGTATGCTGAACGCAGAAAAACAACACGGATCGATGGCCATCAGCAACCATCTGGGTGAGTTCCCGCAGATGTTTGGTGCCCCGGCTGGTGACGGCATCCGGGAACAGGCCAAGCCCATTCCCCATTGCCAGCGTGACACTTTTGACTTCCACATAACAGTCGGGCAGGCCTTCCTGTTGCAGCAGCAGATCAATGCGGCTCTTTTCTTCACCATAACGAACTTCACGGTGGACGCTCTGGTAGTCGGACAGCTCTGACACCTGGCCAGACCGCACAAGCTCCTCAACCAGGGCATTGGCCCGTCCGGTATTCAGCCCTGCCAGGGTGAGGCGTTGTTCGCCGTTAAACTCCACCGGAATTTCCGCCTGTTCCCAGGTACAGGGGTATTTACGCCGGGGATTTCCTGAGTCGGAATACCATACCCGATACCCCGGGTAGAGGCAGTTTTTCATGGAGCCGGTATTGGGGCAATGCAGGGTAATCTGTGAGCCATCAGCCAGCTCAACATCGGCCATGAACCGTTTGTATCTTTTTATCAGGCGGGCCTCAGATAGCTGATTATCGTATTTCATCAGGGTTGCTCATTACTAAATTTCATTAATTTACGTATTGAAATTCTAAAATAGAATCCTAAGATGCCGATTCATCATACCTGACCTTGCACGGCTGACAGGCTTTCTGAATCCATTGGGTAGCAGATTCGGAGAATATTATCAGTTGACCTGAGTACAGGTTTTGGTCAATGTCAGAAAGCGGATGACATTTTTTTATGGCGTCTTGCCATGGGTTTTGGTAGTTTCTCCGCTTCTTTAAGGAAGGCAAGAGGCAAGTGCCAGGAGCTTTTGTTCTCGCCAGGCACCCGTGGTGTTGACCTTGGCTTTCAGGGAGCCGGTTTGCCGGCAATAACAGAGGGATCGCAGAGGCTGCTGTCATCAGGCAGAATGCGAGCGCCTCTAAATGGAGAGATCCAGGATTCTTGCTCATTTGGGAGATCCCCTGGCTCATGAATAGAAGGTGGTGAGGCTGTAATCATGTCAGCACAGAAAAACGCGGATACAGGCAATCTGCTCAAATCGTATACCCCATACCAGGAAAAGGATGGGGAAGAATACATGAACGAGCAACAGATCGCTCACTTCACCAGGATCCTGCAAAACTGGAAGCAGGAGCTGATGGAAGAAGTGGATCGTACAGTGAACCATATGCAGGATGAGGCCGCGAACTTCCCTGATCCGGCAGACCGCGCCAGTCAGGAAGAAGAGTTCAGCCTTGAACTGAGAACCCGTGACCGTGAGCGTAAACTGATCAAGAAAATCAACGATACGCTGTCCCGGATCGAAGAAGACGATTACGGTTTCTGCGACAGCTGTGGCGTAGAAATCGGCATTCGTCGCCTGGAAGCCCGCCCCACTGCTACGTTGTGTATCGACTGTAAGACACTGGCCGAGATCAAGGAAAGACAGCTGGGTAACTGATGTACCCGGATGATGAATCAGGCTGTGGTACGTCGAGTATCCCAGTTTGATTCATTCTCGACCGGTTCTTTATAGCTAAGGAGCTGTCCTGAAATCACTTCGACATTTCTATAGACGCTACCCGAAAAGTCGGAACCGTTTGTGCTTGTGCGGTCAGCGACCTTTTCCCCGACTGAGTAAAATGATGAAGTTATTCCGGGACAAATCCTGACGGCACTCACTCAAGACCACTTGCCTGATTGATCATCACTTCCTATGGGCGACACACTGAGCATCCCCTCCTACGTTGGACGATTTGCGCCGTCTCCTTCTGGCCCTCTGCACTTTGGCTCTCTGGTTGCGGCACTGGCCAGTTATCTGGATGCTCAGGTCCATCAGGGAAAATGGCTCGTGCGCATGGAAGACATTGACCCGCCAAGAGAACAGCCCAAAGCGGCCGACCTGATTCTCAAGGCGCTGGATGTTTATGGCCTGCATTGGGATGACAGCGTGCTGTTTCAGAGTGATCGCAGCGAAGCCTATGACCAGGCTCTGGACACTCTGCTCCGTACCGAGAGACTTTACCCATGTACCTGCACCCGCAAAAAACTGGCCGGTTTGAACGGTGTGTACCCCGGTTACTGTCGCAATCACCGTGAAATCCCAAACCAGCCCCATAGCCTCAGGCTGTTGTGCCATGACGATGTCATGCAATTTCAGGATCGTATTCAGGGTGATCAGCAGTTTGATTTAAGCGCCCTTGGTGATTTTATTCTCAAGCGCAAGGATGGGCTATACGCCTACCAACTGGCCGTTTGCGTTGATGATCACTTTCAGGGGGTTACCCATATTGTCAGGGGAGTAGACATTCTGGATTCCACCCCGAGACAGCTCTATCTGCAAAGCCAGTTACAGTATCTGCACCCGGTCTATGCCCATGTTCCGGTGATTACCCGGAACCCCGGCAATAAACTCAGCAAGCAGAACCATGCGCCCGCCATACCACTGGACAACCCCCGTCCACTGATGATCAAGGCATTGACGGCATTTGGCCTGAAACCAGAGCCAGACCTGTTGATGAACTCTGTTGAAGAGATCCTGTCCTGGGGAATAAAAAACTGGACCATGAGCAACATGGCGGGAAAAAAAGAGATTTTGCAGAACTCTCTGGACAACCGTTGACGTTTCGTGGCAATTCCAGCGAAACGAGCAGTCTGAGCCAGGAAGTCGCCATATACCCGAAAGACTGGCAACGAAACGTCAACAGACCCCGGGCAAACCTACCGCTATCCTGTCGAACATGTTATATATGGTTGAATAAATCCTATCCAGAGGCCTTCAGGCACCTGGGAATGGGCCACAACAAAAAGATGTGTTCAAGGAGCGAATATGTCGATAGTCTTTAAAACAGCTCTGGTTGCTGCTCTTTCATTTTTCGCCGTAAACCTGACGGCAAATACCCTGACTTTTTCCTCTTTAAGTGATACTTCCAGCAGGCCTGCGGCAGACAACCCTGACATCTGTGATGCCGCGAGACGAACCCGGGAACAGCTTATACGTCAAGAACCGTCTATAACGATGAAGTCGCCCATTCACACACAAGGCGTATCATCCTGCTTTACACCGGATGAAAACCTGATCTTTGTTGCCACACTGGAAGCTCAAAGGGTGCTCGGACCCAATGCCCCCTGGTATACAGAACTCAGCCAGGATGTAAAAAGCCGCGTAACCGAAGCCTGCGGCATCATGGGCTTTGAGAACAGTAAAGTCAGCCGCGCCTACGACTACTGTCTGGAAAGCCGACAGGAAGAGCTGTTGAGTCCCTACGTAGAAAAATTTGCCAAAGAGTCCAGTAAATATCTCCGTAAACGTCAGCAAGTGGCGGACAGCCTGGTGGTTCGTTGTGATGCCTCGTTAAGTGTAAAACGCAGCCGCCTCCCCAAAGGCATGCGTTTCCCGGTGGCATGGTACAACTCGGACAGCCAATCCGTACCCAGCTGGTTACTGGAACAAAAGCTGGATGATGACCAGTGGCTGGAACAGATAGGCAAATTAAAAATTGATAATATTATGGTCGATGTTCTGGGTAGCGATTGTCCCGGTGAAATGATTTACTGGGTCACTTACGATGCGCCTGGACTGTAAACCTGCAAAAGTCTCAGACTCTGTTGGCGCAAACCTTCATACACCGGCAGACCTGAGACGCTCACTGGTGCTCAAGTAAGTTGTCAGGAGCCCGAACATTGAATACCTTCAGCGCCGTTACAACACCTCCGGAAATATACACCCCTGCCGATGCCCGCCTGCTTTTATGGCCGCAGATCATCCCCGAATCCACAGGCTGGCAGTTTTACTCAGAGCTGCACTCCACACTGCCCTGGCAGCAGGATCAGATAACCATTTATGGTAAAACCCTGCCGGTGCCCAGGCTTCAGGTTTGGATGGGGGATCCTGGTGCACACTATCAATATTCAGGTCTGGCGCTTTCTCCACAGCCATGGAGTCAGACCGTTATCGCCATTAAACAACTGGTCGAAACAATCTGTTGCCATCACTTTAACTCGGTATTAATCAACCTTTATCGCAGTGGACAGGACAGCAATGGCTGGCACAGTGACGATGAGCCGGAATTAGGCGAAAACCCGGTGATTGCCTCATTCAATCTGGGCGCGACACGGCGATTCCGGCTGCGCCACAAATACCGAAAAGACATCCAGCCTTACACTTTTGACCTGACGTCAGGCTCCCTGTTGTTAATGGCCGGAACTACCCAAAAATACTGGCAGCACTGCCTGACAAAAACAGCAAGACCAGTAGAGCCGAGGATCAACTTGACCTTTCGTCGGGTGATTACACGCTTCCCCGAAGAACAACGGGCAAAAAACGGATAGAAAGGTAATCTCCGGAAAAGCCAGACATTAGCCTCAATCTTACTCCAACGTTAAAAGTGAACTTATTTCCACTGCATCCGCACTCCGTTCGTCCTGAGCTTGTCGAAGGGCGGAAACTCCGGACTCTGATAGATCGTGCCAAGCACCCTTCGACTCCGCTCAGGGTGAACGGAGATCGTACACGTCAAACTCATTGAAACCATGTACTAGGAGCCTGACCGACAATAGACTGCCAGTAATCTTTTGCGGTTTACCCATATAACCATTACCATGTCCGTCCAACGGCAAAACTGCACAGACGTAATATGTATATCTACCGCCTGGTTCTGCTTCTGGTGATCGGTATTTACCTTTTTTCTCCAGCCATCATGGGCTGGTGGATTACGTTTGGTGAACAGTGGTATCAGCCCTGGATACTCTGGTTCATCCTGATTGTCGCGGGCTTTACCCTTCAGATCAGGGGTAACAGCGATGAGCTTTGAACTGGAGTATATCGTTCTGGCCAGTGTTGCCTATCTGGCGGTTCTTTTTCTCTGCGCCTGGGCGACGGATCGAGGCATCATCCCGCGCAGAGTGGTTCATCACCCGGCAACCTATGTTCTGTCCCTGGGCATCTATGCCAGTAGCTGGGCCTACTATGGCAGTATCGGGGTTGCCCACGACGATGGTTATGTTTTTCTCGGTTTTTACTTTGGCCTGAGCGGTGCATTTTTATTAGCACCTGTCCTGCTGGTGCCAATATTAAGAATAACCTCCACCTATCAACTCAGTTCTCTGGCCGATGTGCTGGCCTTCCGTTTCCGAAGCCCCGTGGCGGGTACGCTAAGTACACTGCTGCTGCTGTTTATCACCTTTCCCCTGCTGGCCCTGCAGATACAGGCCGTGGCAGACGGTGTTTATCTTCTGAGCGATGACACCTCTCCGGAAATGCTGGCCTTCGGTTTTTGTATTATGGTCACGTTACTGACCATGATGTTTGGTACCCGACACTTGGCCAGCCGCCACCAGCATGATGGTCTGGTGGTGGCAATTGCCTTTGAGTCGCTGCTGAAACTGCTGATTATGGCGCTGCTGGGCGGCGTCGTCATCGTCGAAGTGTTTAGTGGTTTTTCCGGATTAAACCACTGGCTTGAAGCCAACTCTGAGGTCATCATCGGGATGAACTCTCATCTGGAAGATGGCCCCTGGCGAACAACGCTGTTGATGTTTTTTGCCTCAGCTGTGGTTATGCCCCACATGTTTCACATGACCTTTGCCGAAAACCGCGACATAAAAATGTTATTCACTGCCAGCTGGGGCCTGCCATTCTTTTTATTACTGTTGAGTATTTCCACCCCTCTGATTCTCTGGGCGGGTCTCAAAATCGGCAGCCCTTATCCGCCCGAGTACTTTCCACTGGCTATTGGTCATGCCGTGGATAGTCAATGGTTGACCATCATCGCCTATATCGGCGGGCTTTCGGCGGCCAGTGGCCTGTTTATGGTGACCTCACTGTCACTGTCTTCCATGTTGCTGAACCACGTCATCCTGCCGCTTTATCAGACCCTTTATCAGTCCGGAGAGTCGGCCCAGGCCCAGATGAATATCTACCGCTGGCTGACCAATGTAAAACGTCTGATTATCGCCACCCTGATCCTCGCCTGTTATGGGTTTTACCGGCTGCTGCATAACGAGGTGGACATGTACAGCCTGAGCATCGTCGCCTATGTGGGAGCCCTGCAACTGCTGCCCGGTACTCTGTCTACACTCTATTGGGGCAGGGCAAACCATAAGGGGCTGATTCTCGGGATTCTCTCTGGAACCGCAGTCTGGTTCTTTACCCTGATGCTGCCTTTAACCATGGGACTCGAGATTTTCCCAATCCGCAGCGTCAACTTCGGCACCATCACGAACGATGGCTGGTATATTGCTGCTGTCTCATCACTGGTGGTGAATGTGCTGGTGTTCTACCTGGTCTCCAGTTTTACCAAAATGCCTGATGAAGAGCGCAGCGCGGCGGCCGCCTGCCTGGTTCGTGAGGTGCGTCAGCAGCCCTACAAAATCCCCAAGGCCCGCTCTTCCTACGAATTTCAGGAGATGCTCAGCGCCCCTCTGGGGCCGGTGGCGGCGCAGACGGAAATCAATAAAGCTCTGACCGATCTCAATATGAGACCGGACGACAACCGTCCGCACTCCCTGAGACGACTCAGGGAGCGTATTGAGAATAATCTATCCGGGCTTATGGGACCCACCATTGCCCATGACATCGTCGACTCCTTTTTGCCACTGGATGTTGATAATGATTACGTCCCCAAAGATATCCATTTTATGGAATCCCGGCTGGAAGCGTATCACTCAAAACTGACTGGTCTGGCAGGTGAGCTTGATAGCTTGAGACGTTATCACCGGGACACATTGAACAGCCTGCCCATGGCCGTCTGCTCCATTGATGCTGCCATCGAGAGCACGTCGCTTGATCACCAGGAATCGCTGCCATCGAACAACACCGGCGAAGTGATGCTCTGGAATCAGGCAATGGCAGAATTAACCGGTATTCCTGCTGATGCTGTTCTGGGGATGCCCCTGAAGACCATTCCTGCTCCCTGGAACCAGGTGCTCAATGATTTTATGCAACTCCCCAACAATCACCTGAACAAGCACTGTGTTGAAATGGAAGGCAGCACCCGCTATTTCAGCCTGCACAAAGCCGCAGTTCAGGCACCGGTTTCCGGTACCGGTGGTAATCAGGTCATGTTGCTGGAGGACCAGACAGAAACCAAAATGCTGGAAGAACAGCTCTTTCACAGTGAACGACTGGCGTCGATCGGGCAGCTGGCCGCCGGTGTTGCCCATGAAATTGGCAACCCGATTACCGGTATAGACTGCCTTGCCCAGGAAATGAGTGCACTATCATCGGACCCGGATATACAACAGAGTTCCCGGCAAATACTGGAACAAACCCAAAGAGTCAGCCGCATTGTGCAAACACTGGTGTCTTATGCTCACTCCGGTCAGAAAGGAGGAGAGAAAATCGGTCATAACGGTGATTCCCCATCGGTAGCCGAACCCGTAGAAGTGTTCAGCACCATCCAGGAAGCCATCAGTCTGTTGCAATTGAGCCATAAGAACAGCAATATCGTATTCCGTAATCTGTGCATCGATGGTCTCTGCGTCAGCGGTAATAGCCAAAAATTACAACAGGTGTTTATCAATCTGCTGAAAAATGCCGCCGATGCCTCAGAGGAAGGCACTGGCACGGAGGAGAGTGTTGTTTCCGTCAGCACCACAGCCAACCAGCACACGGTCACCCTTCGTTTTGAAGACCAGGGGCATGGCATTCCCAAAGCCATTCAGGAAAGGCTGTTTGAGCCATTTTTCACCACCAAGGAAGCGGGTAAGGGGACTGGCCTGGGTCTGGCTCTGACCTGGAATATTATCGAAGAACATTTTGGCAGTATTCAGGTGGTGAGTCCGCTGGATCCAATCACAGGGCGGGGGACCTGCTTCATCATTTCGCTTCCACGCTACGAGTCCGAGTCAGTGATGACTTCAGACACAGGGGAGCAGCCGTTGGAATTTCATGGGGACATGGCATGAGTCAGGACCAGATACTGATTGTTGAAGATGAAGAAATTATCCGATCGTCACTGCGTCGTCTTCTTGAACGACAAGGATATGGTATTACTGAGGCTGGCTCGGTTCATGAAGCGGAAGACTTTCTGAAACAGCAGTCTTTTTCGCTGATCATCAGCGATCTGAGGCTTCCCGGTAAGCCCGGTACTGAAATGATCAACCTGGCCAATGGCATCCCGGTACTGATCATGACCAGCTATGCCAGCCTGAACTCGGCAGTCTCGACCATGAAGCAGGGGGCCGTCGATTATATTGCCAAGCCCTTTGATCATGCAGAGATGATTCAGCGCGTGGCTGAAGCTATTGAAAGGCAGGCAGCTCAGACTACCGGCAGCGATGCGGAACAGGGCAACAAGGAAGCGATATGCTCCGGCGATGGCTTTAATGGCATTCTGGGACAGTGTGATGCCATGCAGCTATTGTTCCGGCAAATACAGAAGGTGGCTCCAACCGATGCCACGGTATTGATTCAGGGTGAATCAGGCACCGGTAAAGAGCTGGTTGCCCGGGCCATCCATGAAAACAGTAAACGCATCAATGGCCCGATGATTTCTGTTAACTGTGCCGCCATTCCGGAAACACTGATTGAATCAGAGCTTTTTGGTCATGAAAAAGGGTCATTTACCGGAGCTACAGCCGCCAGGACCGGCCTGATCGAAGCGGCCAATGGTGGCACACTGTTTCTTGATGAAATTGGTGAGCTGCCACTGGAAGCCCAGGCCAGGCTACTTCGAGTTCTTCAGGAAGGTGAAATTCGTCGTGTCGGTTCAGTACAATCCCAGTCTGTTGATGTTCGACTGATTGCCGCTACTCACCGGAATCTCCGCCAGCTCTCAGCACAGAATGCGTTTCGTGAAGACCTCTACTATCGACTGAAAGTGGTGGAACTGCGCATTCCGCCACTCAGGGAGAGAGGCAATGATATCCTGATGCTGGCGGAAAAACTGCTGGCCAAAACCTGTGGCAAAATGGGGCTGGAGGTCTTCTCACTGGCCCCCGAAACCATGGCCGCCATTTCCCAGTATCAGTGGCCCGGGAATGTTCGCGAAATGGAGCATGCCATTGAACGGGGTGTCATTCTTTCTGAAGACAATATCATCACTCCGGAAAACCTGGATATTGACGTTCGTGTGAAGCAGACCCTGTTCCGTCAGGATGCCGAAGAACTTCAGGATGGCCTGACTCTGGAAGACTACTTTCAGCGTTTTGTTCTTGAGCACCAGGATCAAATGACCGAAACCGATCTTGCGCAAAAGCTGGGTATCAGTAGAAAAACACTCTGGGAGCGGCGCCAGCGCCTGGGTATTCCGAGAAAGAAAACAGCGGCTACTTAGCATTATGGTACCAATGCAATTGATGGGTTCCTTCTATCAATGACTCCCAAGCTCCGTTCGTCCTGAGCGGAGTCGAAGGGCGTAAACACCATACCCGGAATAAAGACTGTGCCAATACCCTTCGTCCGTGCATCCTGAGTCGGGCCGAGGGGCGCTCAGGGTGGACGGAGATTGTACACATCAAACTCATCGAAATGATGTACTGGATTAGCATGTGTGACAAACAGATTAATTGTACGTTGGTACAGTTAACAAGGTGCTATTTTTTACCCCTTTTACCTGAAAAGATAAATGAATACATTTTATGGAATCTTTTCATAAATAAGAGGTCATATATTAGTACTAATAATAATATCAATCCCTGTTTGACGGGATTCAGGAGGTTTATATGCGCTTTGATGATAGTTCCAAAATAGTAGATTTCTTCTCGAATGCATGGAAAGCAGCAAGTGATAATGATATCCAACCTGATCAGTGTCAGAACTGTTTTAATTTTAGTTATAGATTGGTCAAAACGTGTGTAGTGGCGGTTTGCTGCCCAAAACCATCGGAAGATGACCCGGCAGGATTGACAGAGCCGTTACTGACTGAAGCCGATCAAGGTGTTGTGGCTAAACAACCAGATCGGAACGATATGTCAGAATCGGATCCAAATTCGGATATATATTTTGTGGGGAATAGTGAAGTTGCGGAGTGTGACTCTGTCCCTTACGAGTCTTTGGCGGGTGATTCGCCTAAACCCGAGGAAAATTACGAGTCTTTGGTGGATGAATCGCCCAAACCCAAGGTAAAATATGAGTCTTTGGTAGGTAATTTGTCCCAACCCGAGATAAACGTCACTAACGAGCAGTTAGGGGTGAAAGAATAAAAAGGATTTACACATGGTCATTGTCTGCAGCCATTAGTCCAGTGTCAGGGCGACAAAAGCTGATTTCAAATTGAATAAGATGTCTTTGGCTTATTAACTTGAAAAAGTTCAAACACTAAAGTCGAATCCTTGTCAGTTCAACTTCAAAGGATTTTGAAGTTGAACTGTTCCAGACATCAGGCGGGCTGTTCGCTCAAGTCAGCGTCACTTTCACTGGCTGATTTGATCTTGGATTCATCCCACATTACAAAGTAGATAAGCGCACATATGAACAGTGCCACAGCAGGCAAGAGGAACATTAGTGCATCGATGCCGAGCAATACTGAGGCTGGCTGTGTTTCCAGTTCTGCCTGATAGCCAATAAAAGATAACCCCGTACCCGCGATGAAACCTGCCAGTGCCTGCCCCATCTTACGGGCAAATGAATAGCTGGAATAGATGACGCCTTCCTGACGCTGACCAGATAAGTAAGAGTTGTAGTCAATACTGTCAGATACATTTGCCCAGATCAGCAAATTAGGAAGCAGCATCAGTGGAATGCCCACAAAGAGCCACAGGAACATGACATAAATTGAGTCAGGCAGTAAAAAGCAAACGGTAGCAGTAATACCGGCTGACAGAAATCCGGTAATCATAATTTTTCGGGTACCGAACGTTAAGGCGAGCTTTCCGATAAACGATGAAATGATAAGGATGGCAAGAACACTGACCGCTGAGCTTAAGGATATGAACCACAGTTGGCCATCCAGGTTCTCAGTCAGGAAATAGTAGGTAATGGCACTCTGGGCCATAAATGCCGCCAGCATAAATGCGGAAGATATACTCACACAGAGAAATAATGAGTTTTTCCGCAAAGAGGTGATACCCTGAAAAATGTTAATGTTTTCGGTTGAAGGCTCGTGTCGTATATATTCAGCAGTATACCGGTAGGATATAAGATAGGCGATCATGGCAAAAATGCTGACGAAGACAGCAGAGTACAAATAACCTTTGGCAAAGTCATCGGCGAAAATTGACAGGAAAAGTGGTACGGCAATGTTGCCTACGACATTGCCAGCCATGCTACCGACGCCTCTGGCAGCGGAAAGAGAGGCTCGCTCACCTTTATCATTGGTCATCACTGTCGCCAGTGAACCATAGGGAATATTGATAAAGGTATATGCCATGCCCCAGACAATGTAGGTGGCGTAAGCCCAAATCAGTTTTTGTGAGTCACTCAGGCCCTGTGGTGCCCAAAACACAAAAATGGCTGCCACCGCAACAGGCCAGCTGCCTTTCACCAGAAAGCCGCGAAACTTGTCCCCGGTATGCTTGCGGGTGAAGAGTTTGTCACAGAGAGCACCCATGATCGGGTCATTCACCGCATCCCAGATTCTGGCAACGAAAAACAGCGTCCCCGCTGCAGCGGCAGTAATACCCAGTACATCCGTGTAATAAGCCAGCAAGAAAGTGGACATCATACCGAAGGTCAGTGTGTTGCCCAGGTCCCCCATGGCATAGCCAACTCGATTGAGCTTGGTAATGGTCTTCATTGTGTCGCCTTTTTTTAATTGTTTTTGTTCTATAAATTTTTTTGGCTTGCCTTAAGAGCTCGAGTTCAGAGTTTGTAATGTACGACAGTGCATTACAATGAGCAAATAAGGGGCTCTTATCGCGTAGCCGATAAATCTCTTGCTGCGTATAACAACGACAGCCAGGTGAGAGGCTCTTATCGCGTAGCCGATAAATCTCGATAAATGAACAAAGCGGCAGCATTGTCAGAAAAATTTCTGGCAAATTTTCAATTTTCTACCACTATAGAGTGTCGATTACCTGTCTTTGATTCATGAATTAAAATATGAGATTGCCCTGTACCGTTTTCTCCCTGGTTCAGATACGGATCAGGTATTGCGCTGGTGTTTCAGCCAACCGTCAATCACTGGATTAACTTGGACACTTTTTTCTATGCAATTTCAGGTGAAAAAAATTGTGAAGAGGGTGGGGTATGGATCCTGCATCATTGGCTAGTACATTAAACTCGTTATCTATTACGAGTACCGCAGACCAAAGTAAAGTGGGTACAGAGGAACCATCAGACAACGGTAATCCAAAAATAATGGATGCCAGGGTAGTTAAAAATAAATTACCACTGAAAGAAGATATTTATTCTCAGGTATTAAATATTCAAGTTATCAGTGATCGATTAATTCAATACCTTGGACTGGATGATCTTCGCCGATTGGGTGCTGCATTAATAAGCAGTGCAGAGTGTAAGCCTTTATTTTCCAGCACTAGAGAGGAGGTGAGAAATATTGTGTTTACTCCGGTGGAAATTGACGGTTCGCTCTGGGAGGGTAATTATGCATGGTATTCTTTTTTAGTTGATGATGGTTCCTGGGAAACACGGGGGACGCCGCAGCCCGGTATGGTCGAATACACAACTGAGTGCAGGGAGGTTGACAAAGTCTTCTCATATCAAGAGGGTGAAAATGAAACACAAAACTGGATCATGTTTGGTGAATTAAAGGATGGTAGTGTTTATAAGTTTGAAGGGGGGTGTGATTATACAGGATTTGATTGTATAGGTGGCGGGGAGTTGATATCGGCACCTGGCTGGAGAAATTTGTTTGATCATCTTACTGCTTATGAAATTGGCAGTTTTATCGATAACTTGAACCAGGGGTCAGTAGAATTAAAACAAGCCTTGAATGATATTTCTGATTCTAAAGACCTGAATGAAGTATTAGCGCAATTGTTTTCCGATAAAATTATCCCGGACTGTTTGCAACTAAGGTAGATCAGTCTGTCTTTTGAAAAAACGAAATATCTGGTCTCCCTGCATTGCAAAAAAAGACCTTCCCTATAGAATCACATTTTTATTATTTTCAGGTACACATTCTCCTATGTCCGCGCATGAGGAAAAGCGGCTCCCTCCCGCTGTATTTTTGATGGGTCCTACCGCTTCAGGCAAAACTGACCTTGCGGTAGCGCTCAGCAAAGAGCTGCCTTTTGAGATCATCAGTGTTGACTCGGCACTTATTTATAAAGGGATGGATATCGGCACTGCCAAGCCGGCACCTGAGGTTCTGGTGGAAGCGCCTCATCACCTGATCGACATTCTTGATCCGGCGGAATCTTATTCA
This sequence comes from Endozoicomonas acroporae, assembly GCF_002864045.1. Lineage (GTDB taxonomy): Bacteria > Pseudomonadota > Gammaproteobacteria > Pseudomonadales > Endozoicomonadaceae > Endozoicomonas > Endozoicomonas acroporae. Next base: position 27,143 of record NZ_PJPV01000021.1, on the reverse strand, counting down.
GCCGCCGATTTTCGACGGGATGCCCTGGCGTTGATGGCGGATATCACCGCCCGTGGGAGAATACCTCTGCTGGTTGGTGGTACGATGATGTACTTTAAGGTGCTCAGGGACGGTATGGCGACCATGCCCGCTGCTGATGCCGGGGTTCGTCAACGGCTGCTGGATAGCTCAAGGGCACGGGGTTGGGCATTTTTACACCAGCAGCTCTCAGGCGTTGATCCGGAAGCAGCACTGAGAATAAAACCCTCAGATACCCAGCGCTTGCAGCGCGCCCTGGAGGTTTATGAGCTGACTGGTAAACCGCTTTCTCAATGGCACAGGGAGCAGAAAGAGCAACGTTTACCCTATGGCATTGTCAGCCTGGCGATGGCTCCAAAAGACCGTTCTGTGCTCCATGAACGCATTGCACTGCGTTTCAGAATGATGCTGGAGAACGGTTTTCTGGAGGAAGCAACCCGGCTTTATCAGCGTGGGGACCTGAATGTTACCATGCCTTCTGTCCGTTCCGTTGGTTATCGTCAGGCCTGGTCTTACCTTGCTGGGGAACTAAGCTACGATGAGATGGTCGAAAGAGGTATTATTGCGACCCGACAACTGGCTAAAAGGCAGTTAACCTGGCTCAGAAGCTGGCCTGATATTCACTGGCTTGATACGTTTTCCAACAACCTGCCAGGTGATGCCTTGAAAGTTTTGGAGGGTGCCCTTAAATAGCATCGGTACAATTTATAGTCATGAGGTAAAGTGCATAGCCCTGAGGAATGCCAAGGGTGTAAATGTAACTTTCTTCCATAAGCCATTGGCTGTTTAGACTTATTGATTAATAAAGTAGTACCTTAGAACCTCTAATTGTTCCGGCAGGACTGGTGGGAGTAGCTAGTATTACTTATTGAGTGCGGTGTTGGGTTAGCTTAATGTGAGTCGGCATTTCATAGGCTGTACATATATTGAACAATGAGTACTGGCACAGCCGGTCCAGCGGATAGTCCTCCCCAAAGTGAAACAAGGCTATTCAAAAACCCGAGAATTAAAAGGAGTACAGAAATGTCAAAAGGGCATTCTCTACAAGACCCTTACCTGAATGTGCTGCGTAAAGAACGCGTGCCGGTTTCTATCTACCTGGTTAATGGTATTAAGCTTCAGGGGCAGATTGAATCTTTCGATCAGTTCGTTATTCTTCTCAAGAATACGGTGAGCCAGATGGTTTACAAGCACGCCGTATCAACTGTCGTTCCCAGCCGTCCGGTTCGTTTGCCGATGCAGGGTACTGATCAGCCTGAGAATGAGTAATTCTGTTGATGCATCTTGAAGGCACCTGAGGTGCCTTTGGGTGTTTATATTTATTTTAAAAATGAGCCATGTGGCGCAGTCTTGTTTTCAGGTTTCTGTTAGCTGGCCCCCAGCTCTTGCGGTTCGTGGCTGTTTAGGAGATCTATTTGTTTTTTGACCGCCATGAGGGTGGTGAAACCGCAGTTCTTGTTCATCTGGAATTGAACGATGAGCGTGAGCGGGAAGACCCCCAGGAATTTATGGAGCTGGTACGCTCCGCTGGCGTTGAGTCTGCCGCATTTATTACCGCAGGCTGCAAACATCCCAATCCCCGTTTCTTTGTCGGTCCCGGCAAAGTTGAAGAAATCCGTCAGCTGGTTGTCCTGCACGATGTCGATGTTGTGCTGTTTAATCATGCCCTCTCTCCGAGCCAGGAACGTAATCTGGAAAAAGAGCTGAAATGCCGGGTTATTGATCGTACCGGACTGATTCTGGATATTTTTGCCCAGCGTGCCAGAACCTTTGAAGGTAAACTTCAGGTTGAGCTGGCTCAGTTGCAACACATGAGCACACGACTGGTTCGCGGCTGGACTCACCTTGAACGACAAAAGGGTGGTATCGGCCTGAGAGGACCGGGTGAAACCCAGCTGGAAACCGACCGTCGTCTTCTAAGGGCGCGCATCAAAAGCATTAGCCGTCGTTTGGAAAAGGTGCGCAGGCAGCGGGAGCAGGGACGACGTTCCAGACAGCGGGCAGAGGTTCCCCAGGTATCACTGGTTGGTTATACGAACGCTGGTAAGTCGACACTGTTTAACCGCGTGACCGAGTCGGTGGTTTATGCGGCTGACCAATTGTTTGCCACCCTTGACCCAACGCTGCGGCGAATTGATTTGCCGGATATCGGGCCTGTCGTTCTTGCGGATACAGTGGGTTTCATACGTCACCTGCCTCATAAGCTGGTGGAGGCATTTCGGGCAACCCTTGAGGAAACCCGTCAGGCTGATCTTCTGCTGCATGTTATTGACAGCCATGATCCGGAGCGTCTGGAAAACATGGATCAGGTTCATTCGGTACTGAAAGAGATCAATGCGGATGAAGTGCCACAGTTGGAGGTCTATAACAAAATTGACCTGTTACAGGGGGTAGAGCCGAAAATCCAGCGCAATGATGAAGGGCGTCCTGTGCGGGTCTGGGTTTCCGCAGTGACCGGAGAGGGTGCTGATCTGCTGCAGGACGCCATCAAAGAGTTGCTTTCTGATGATATGCTGCAGGGACAGTTAACCCTGAAACCTGCCCAGGGACGCATCCGTGCCCGTCTTTATAAGCTTGGTGCTATTCAATCCGAAGCCTACTCCGATAGCGGTGATGTGGTTCTGGATATTCGCCTGCCAAAGTCTGACTTTGAGCGCCTTTCCAAGCAGGAAGGTCTGAGTGAGAGTTGCTTTAATTCCATGCTGTAAGCTCTTGCGGTTTGTGCGTATTGGCTCGGGTCAATACGTACGATGTCTTTTATCTTCAATATTACCTTCTCGCTGTCTCTGCTGGCTTTGTGCCAGTAACAGTATGTACTGTTTATGCAGTCAATAAGTGTGGTCGCAGATGATAAAAAGCGTTCCTGGCTGGACAGAATATTTCATCAGGACAGATGGATGAAATTTGGGCGAAACAGCTCTGATTTGGTGTTTGTAAAGAAAATCCGTTGCGGTCTTTACCAATTCGGCTTGCGCTATTCGCTATCCAAACTCTACAATCTGGCTCAGGAACTATCTTTACCGGGTACGTCTTATTGAGTGCCTGTAAAGGCTGGTCAGGATTCCGGACGGTACGGATACATTGCATTTTTTACGCTCCTGTGTTGCAGTGAAGGGCGAAGTGGAAGTTGATGACTGCTCTGGAAATCTATCCTGCGACGTCATGTCATACCTGGGACTCTCAAGGTCTGTAGGTAACTATGGTATGCACATCCTCTGATGGACCGGCAATGGATTTAATCGCCTGTTGTCCCCAGTAACAGGGATGCTCAAACCAAAATTCAATCTGATGCTGACTCTACGGAGACATATATGGCCTGGAACGAGCCGGGTGGAAACAACCAGGATCCATGGGGCGGTGGTAACAAAGGCGATAAGCAAGGACCACCGGACCTGGACGATGCTTTTCGCAAATTTCAGGAAAAACTGAATTCCATGTTTGGGGGAGGCCGCAAAGGCGGTGGTGGCTCCGGTGGTGGTGCTCAGGCAGGCCCCTCTTCCGGCATTTTTATTGGCATTCTGATACTCGCTGTTGCAGCCTACATCTGGAATGCGGTCTATACCGTTGATGAAAAAGAGCAGGCCGTCATCCTGCGCTTTGGTGAGTATGCAGAGACGGTTGGCCCTGGCCTGCATATGTACTTCCCTCCCATTGAAACCAAGTTTCAGGAACGGGTGACTGAACTTCGGACCTATAACCTCTTGCAGCAAATGTTGACCGAAGACGAGAATATCGTCGAGGTGGCCATGTCGGTTCAGTACAATATCGATGATATCAAGCACTATGTTCTCAACGTTGCCAAGCCGCTGGTCAGTCTGGAAGAAGCGACACAGAGTGCATTGCGTCATGTTGTCGGTGGCTCCGAAATGTATCAGGTGTTGACCGAAGGTCGTGAGGTGATGGGTATCGAAGTGCGTGATCGCCTTCAGGCTTATCTGGACAGCTACGGTACCGGCCTTAATGTTGCCAAGGTAAACATTGAGAGCGCCCATCCTCCTAAAGAAGTGCAGGCAGCGTTTGATGACGTTATCCGCGCCCGTGAGGATGAAGAAAGGGCCAAGAACAAGGCCCAGGTGTATGCCAACAAGATCATTCCGGAAGCCCGTGGTCAGGCACAGCGTATTATTGAGAGTGCCAACGGTTACCGTGATGAGGTAGTTGCCAAGGCAGAGGGTGAGGCGGATCGTTTCGTGAAACTGTTGGGTGAGTACCAACAGGCACCTGAAGTAACCCGCGAGCGTCTGTATATTGAGGCGATTGAAGACGTGTTCAGTAAATCCAGCAAGGTACTGGTGGATGTTGAAGGTGGCAATAACATGATGTATCTGCCGCTGGATAAACTGACACAGTCCCATGGTAGCAGCAAAGTGCCATCCAGACAGTTATCTGCCCAGGAATTAAACGAGATTACCACCCGGGTGACAGAAGAATTGAATAAACGCGTCAATAGCTCGCGAGTCAGTGGGGGGAGGGTAAGTCGATGAGTCAGAAAGCCTTCACTGGACTGATTATTTCTCTGGTTGTTGTAATACTGGCGTGGGGAAGTTTATTCGTCATCTCCGAACGGGAGAGGGCGGTACAACTTCGTTTTGGTCAGGTAGTACGTGACAGTATCCCTCCGGGCCTGCATGTGAAAATCCCGCTGGTTGACAAGGTTAAGGTGTTCGATGGCCGTCTGCAGACTCTGGATGTGCCATCCGAGCGCTTCCTGACCCTTGAGCAGAAGGCCGTGATTGTGGATTCCTACATCAAGTGGCGCATTCACAACGTCTACGACTTCTACCGCGCAACGGCAGGCGATGTATTCCGTGCCAGTAACCTGCTTGCCCAGCGTGCTGAGTCCAGCATGCGGAACCAGTTTGGTAGCCTCACTCTGAACGAAGTGGTGTCCGGCCAGCGTGACGAGATGATGGAAGAACTGACCACAACGCTGAATGAAGTTGCCCAGGATGAGCTGGGGGTCAGTGTTATGGATGTACGTATCAAGCGGATTGACCTGCCTCCCCAGGTCAGTGACTCGGTATTTGAGCGGATGTCATCCGAGCGTGAGAAAGAGGCTCAGGACTACCGTTCCCGCGGTCAGGAGATGGCAGAAGGTATCATGGCGAATGCCGACCGTGAAAAGCAGGTGGTTCTTGCCGATGCCTACCGCCAGTCTGAAATGATCCGCGGTGACGGGGATGCCAGGTCAGCTGAGATTTATGCCAGGGCGTATCAGCAGGATCGGGAATTCTATGCCTTCTATCGTAGCCTTCAGGCCTACAAAGAGAGCTTCGGGGAGTCCGGTAACGTCATGCTGATAGAACCAAAAGGTGATTTTTTCCGCTACTTTAATCACGATAAGCAAGGCAAATAATGAACTCTTGCTGCCAGCGCTAAAAAACCGTGGTAATATTATCAAAACCGGGCCTCGCCCGGTTTTTTCGTGTGTGGGCAGGCAGCGAAGAAAAAACTTCCACAGTAACAATAAGAGAGGCTGTTATGACCGTCGCTGATCGCTGGCTGCTGCCTGAGGGAATTGAAGAAATTCTTCCCGGCAGGGCCCGTTGTGCTGAAAAGTTAAGGCGCGACATACTCGACCTGTTTGACCGCTGGGGTTACCAACTGGTGATTCCTCCCCATCTGGAATTTATCGAGTCACTGACGGCAGGTGTCGGTCATGACCTGGATCTGCAAACCTTCAAGGTAACCGATCAGCTGACCGGTAGAACCATGGGATTAAGGGCAGATACCACACCGGCGGTGGCCAGAATTGATGCCCATACCCTGAAAGTGGCTGGCCCGGTAAGACTTTGTTATTCAGGCAGTGTCTTTCATACCCGCCCCGCTTCCCTCGGGGCTTCAAGGTCACCCATCCAGATCGGTGCAGAGCTGTATGGTCACTCTGGCGTGGCAAGTGACCAGGAAGTGATTTCCCTGATGCTGGAAACCCTGGCCCAGGTGGAGGCCGATTCAGTCAGTCTGGATCTTGGGCATGTGCAGATTTACCGGTTGCTGGCATCTCAGGCCGGACTGTCGGGTGATCAGGAGCTGGCGCTTTTTGATGCCTTGCAGCGCAAGGCGATCTCTGAAGTTGAACAGCTGGTCAATCAGTGGGATATCAGCGCAGGGTCTGCCCGAATGCTGAAAAGCCTGCCCAATCTGGCCGGTGGTCCGGAAATACTGGAACGGGCCAGGGGGGAGCTGGCTGATGCTCCTGAGGGCGTCGCCACTGCTCTGGATGAACTCGGGTTGATTGCCAGAGAGATTACCAGTCTTTATCCGGGTGCTGACTTCTATTTCGACCTGGGCGAACTCAGGGGCTACAACTATCATACAGGTGTCGTTTTTGCGGCTTATCTGCCCGGTCAGGGGCAGGCAATCGCCAAAGGCGGGCGCTATGATGGGATCGGTGAAGCCTTCGGCCGATCACGCCCTGCGACCGGTTTCAGCACCGACCTCAAGACGCTTATGGAGCTTAAGGCGTTGCTGGAACTGAAAACAGAAAGTACAGATGACTGTACCGAAGGCAAGACCATTTTTGCACCTGTTGATGCGGATGCTGCCCTGGTGCAGTCCCTGCGTCGGCAGGGGGAGCGGGTAGTTCGCCAGCTGCCCGGGCAAGCGACAGAAGCAGCGGGCATGGGTTGCAACCATCAGCTGATCTGCCGTGACGGCGAATGGTTGGTTGAACCGTTATAAATTGCATTGAAACTAAGAGACCGATTCCATGGGTAAGACTGTTGTCGTACTTGGCACCCAGTGGGGTGATGAAGGTAAAGGCAAGATTGTCGACCTGCTTACCGAGCAGGCGGAAGCTGTTGTTCGCTTCCAGGGCGGCCATAATGCCGGACACACCCTTGTTATTAATGGTGAGAAAACCGTTCTGCACCTGATTCCTTCCGGAATCCTGCGGGAAGATGTGGTTTGTTACATCGGTAACGGTGTTGTGCTGTCTCCTGAAGCGTTGCTGAAAGAGATGAAGCAGTTGGAAGAAACCGGTGTTCCTGTGCGCGAGCGCCTGAAACTCAGCCCTGCCTGTCCTCTGATTCTGCCTTACCATGTGGCGCTGGATCAGGCCCGTGAGCTGGCCCGTGGCGAAGCCAAAATCGGTACGACGGGTCGTGGTATCGGTCCTGCTTATGAAGACAAGGTAGCTCGCCGAGGTTTACGTGTTGCTGATCTGCTGCACCCTGAACGTTTTGCCAGAAAGCTGAAAGAAGTGATGGATTATCACAATTTTGCCCTGCAGCACTACTACAAGACAGAAGCCGTAGATTACCAGACCGTTCTGGATGACACGCTGGCCATGGCCAGGGAACTGATTCCGATGATTGATCGGGTTTCAGACCGTCTGCATGAGCATCATGGGCGTGGTGACCACATTCTGTTTGAAGGTGCCCAGGGTTCTCTGCTGGATATCGACCACGGCACTTACCCGTTTGTCACGTCATCCAACACCACCGCAGGTGGTACCTCTACGGGGACTGGTTTTGGTCCGCTGTACCTGGATTATGTCCTGGGTATTACCAAGGCTTACACCACCCGTGTGGGTTCAGGCCCCTTCCCGACAGAGTTGGATGACGAAAATGGCCGCCATCTGGCCAAAGTCGGTAATGAGTTTGGTGCTACGACCGGTCGTCCACGCCGTTGTGGCTGGTTTGATGCCGTAGCCCTGAGACAGGCTATTCAGATCAACTCGGTCAGTGGCCTCTGCCTGACCAAACTGGATGTGCTAGACGGTCTGGAAACAATCCGCATTTGCGTGGATTACAAGAATGCTGATGGTGAGTCCATTACCACGCCTGTTGACGTTGAAGAGTACGAGTCGGTTCAGCCTGTCTATGAAGAGATGCCGGGCTGGAGTGAGTCGACATTTGGTGCGAAGAGCCTTGATGAGCTGCCTGCCAATGCGCTGGCTTATATCAAGCGTCTTGAAGAAGTCACCGGTGCACCGATTGATATTATTTCCACCGGACCGGACCGTGTAGAAACTATCGTTCTGCGTCAGCCGTTTGCCTGATCATCAGGATTGGCCTCTGTGACAAAATCGCCGGTTTATCATTGGACAAACCGGCTTTATACCTAGTACATGGTTTCAATGAGTTTGACGGGTTGTCGTGCCTCCGCACTCCGTTCGTCCTGAGCTTGTCGAAGGGCGGAAACTCCGGACTCTGATAGATCGTGCCAAGCACCCTTCGACTCCGCTCAGGGTGAACGGAGATCGTACACGTCAAACTCATTGAAACCATGTACTAGGGTGATATTGTCAGTAGTTATGGTTTTGACTTGAATTTATTAAGCGCTTTCAAAGTCACCTGCAATAACTGAGTCATAACCCGTTGGTGGATTTGGGTAAAGACGGTGATAATCGGGCGGGGATTCATAAGATATGGTCAAAAATATGTCCAGGATTTTATCGTTTAGTTGCTCGCAGTTAAGATGTTGAAAATCAGCAGGGGAGGGGGCGTGCCGGTCTTGTTGCCCGATAGCAAACAGTGTGAGAAATTGCTGTTTGAACAGCTTATTTTCACTTGCCAAAAGCTGGTTGCGAAAGGCATCAGAGTTGGCAATTTTGCCCCTCAGAGTGTTGAGTAAATTATCAAAACGCTGGTTTAATTTGCGAAAACATCCTTTGGAGTATTTGTCCATAAAAATAATCAGCAGGTTTTCAGCGGCGCCTGTGCCGATGGGTAAGCCGGGATCCAGATTCAGAGTCTGGTCTGTAAGCAGATGCTCAGTCAGGCCGAAGTTATCAAACATCAGGGTCTGGCCAATAAAATTTACGTGGATACAAGGACTTTGTGGATGTTGATAAAAACTCTGATTATCTACTTTGCTGGATAGAGCGAACGCACCCGTTTGGTAAAAAGATATCTCCGTGTTCACATCAACCTGGTCGTGACTGACAAGCATTTTACAGATTTCTTCCCTGTTTTTGTGACCAGAGTTACTGTTAATTAATTCCTTCGGAGTAAAATTAAGGTAATGACCCCAGCTATCCCCGAGCCTGATGGGAGCATCAGGAAAAATATGAATATTATTTAACAATATTCTGACTGTTTCTGGTGTCAGTTTGTCTGTCACATGATGGTGGCGACGTCGTCCCCGTTCATCAAAAAACATTCTTTTTGGCGGGATACAAAAATTTCTACCTGTCAACGCCTCATTCGGGCAAGCCCCGTGTTCAAGCAATATCACCAATGCTTCTGTCTTGCCGTTTGCCACCGCTTTGGCCGCAGCATCATCCAGCTTATCCTCAACCAGATTAGCGGTGACCATGCCGTTGGCTGAATGATGCTCGCTCACCATGCGTCTGATCAGTGGCACATCATTTGTTGCCGCAGCCCGTAAAAATGTCGCCCTGGTGCCCATAAGTCTCAGAAACACCCTGTTGATAGATTTATGGCAGCGAAGGGCGAACCTCTGCCCAAGGGTTTGCTGGGTTGCCAGATGCGTTTGAGCCTCAGTGGAACTCGCCACATGAGCGTCTATCCGGATGGAGGAGGGTGCGGGCCCGCTGCTGTGTATCATGTTTCTGACTTCGTTGAAATTGTGATGTTTAGGGATTGGCATTTGCAAGCCCCGGAGTTCCATCGTTTATAATAAATGACCTTCCAGACAGTCAATAAGTTCCCGGTCTCATGCAGTTTTTCCTTTATTAACCTCACTTTTCAGCTTCTTTCTTTGCATTAATAGTCTGATGCATGTACTAATACAGAATGGATTTAATGTTGACTTCTCCCCCATCCATGGCCTTTGAAGAAAGATATCATGATTGTAGATTTTCATTTTCACCAGGCAGCCCCGGGCTGCCATACGCCCTAAAAGAGGTGCAATAAGCCCATGTCAAAAGGGTGGAAAAGCCAGGATAGTCAGGCATCTCTCGAAGCAGAGCGCTATGAAAACCCGATCCCCAGTCGTCTGTACATCATGGAATACCTTGAGCAACGAGGGGCGCCGGTCAGCCATCGGGCGTTATGTCGTGCACTGGGTATAAACGACGAAGAACAGCAGGAAGCGCTGATGTTCCGCCTTAAGGCGATGATCCGCGATGGTCAGCTGCTGCAAAACCGCAAGCATGCCTTTGCCCTGATCAGTAAGCTGAATCTTATCAAAGGGGTTGTTCAGGGCAATAAAGAAGGATTTGGCTTTTTAATGCCGGATGGTGGTGGTGAAGATCTCTACCTTTCCCCCCGTGAGATGCGCCAGCTGTTTGATGGTGACCGTGCGGTTGTGCGTGAATCAGGCGTCGATCATCGTGGCCGCAGGGAAGGCCAGCTGGTTGAGGTGATTGAGAGAAATACGACACAGGTTGTCGGTCGTTACTATACCGAGTCTGGTGCGGCCTTTATGGTGCCTGAAAACCCCCGTATCAGCCGGGAGATTATTGTTCAGCCGGGCCCGCTGATGCCCACGGAGGGACAATATATTCTGCTGGAAATTACCCGGCAGCCCGGCCGTCGCAACATGCCTATGGGTATTGTTAAGGAAATTCTCGGTGGCAGAGCCGATGCCGGCATGGAGGTCGAGGTTGCTGTTCGCACCCATAATATTCCCCATGACTGGCCGGAAGCGGTGGAAAAACAGTGCCAGGGTTTTACCACTGAGGTCGCAGAGTCGGACAAAGATTGCCGGGTCGATTTACGGGCAACGCCGTTTGTCACTATTGACGGTGAAGATGCCCGTGATTTTGATGATGCGGTTTATTGTGAGTCAAAAAAAGGCGGCGGCTGGCGTCTTTTTGTTGCGATTGCCGATGTTTCCCACTATGTGAAACCGGGCTCGGCCCTGGATAAGGAAGCGGTTAACCGGGGTACTTCGGTTTACTTCCCGGGGCATGTGATTCCCATGTTGCCGGAGGTTCTGTCCAATGGTTTGTGCTCCCTGAACCCCGAAGTAGATCGCCTGGCAATGGTCTGTGAAATGACCATCAGTGGCAAAGGCAAGATTTCCGGCTACAAATTCTATGAGGGTGTTATCCGCTCCCATGCGCGGCTGACGTATACCAAAGTCTGGGATATGTTGTCCCTCAGTGATGAGGGCCGGGAGCTGCGGAAGCAGTACCAGCCATTAGTGCCACACCTTGAGCATCTGTACTCGCTCTACAAGACCTTGGTCTCCGTCCGGGCAGAGCGGGGCACGATTGACTTTGATACGGTGGAGACCCAGATTATATTTGGTCGCCACCGCAAGATTGAGCAGATTGTGCCCAGGGAACGTAATGACGCCCATAAGTTGATTGAAGAGTGTATGCTGTGCGCCAATTTGTGCGCGGCAAAGTTCCTGGAAAAGCACAAACTCCCGGGGCTTTACCGTGTGCACGAAGGGCCGACGCTGGAGAAGAAGCTTAACCTGAACAGCTTTATTGGCAGTCTGGGGCTGGCACTTCCCTCTGGCAAAATCACCCCCCGTGATATTCAGGCATTGTTGCTTACGGTGAAAGATCGTCCTGATTACCATGTGATTCAGACCGTGGTTCTGCGCTCAATGAGCCAGGCGGTCTACAGTGGTGATAATCAGGGGCATTTTGGCCTGGCCTTCAAGGCTTATGCACACTTTACCTCACCCATCCGGCGTTATCCTGACCTGCTGGTACACAGGGCGATTCGTCATATTATCCGCTCAGAAAGTCCCTCCCGGCATGTGGTTCGAGTGGGGGCCAGCCCCATACCTGAAAAGCGCATCTACCCCTATAACGCCGGCGATATTCAGGCACTGGGAGAGCACTGTTCCACCACAGAGCGGCGGGCTGATCTGGCAACCCGTGATGCCATGGACTGGCTGAAGTGCGACTATATGCAGCAGCATATTGGTCAGACCTTCAGCGGTATTGTCTCTTCAGTGACCGGATTCGGGTTGTTTGTGGAGCTGAAAGATGTCTATGTCGAGGGATTGGTTCATGTGACCAGCCTGCCGGATGACTATTATATTTACGACAATGTTCATCATTGCATGCGCGGTGAGCGCACCGGTCGCCGGTTTGGTCTGGGCGATGAGTTGGAGGTGATGGTCAGTAAGGTAAATCTGGACGATAAGAAGATCGACTTTGAACTGCTGTCAGCGCTCAGCAGGCCGGGAAGAAGAAAGTCATCCGGTAAGTCTGGTTCGGCGAAAAAATCCCGTTCATCGGGAAGCGCAGCGCTTGGCAGTCGATTCAAGTCGGCAGCGGCCAAGGAAAAACTGCTCAGAGAAGCCAGGGCTGCTGAAGAGGCGGCTAAAAAAGGAAAAGGCACTTCATCCGCCAAGGGCTCTCCATCAGCTAAGGGCTCTTCATCCGCCAAGGGCTCTGCCGAAGACGGTAAGCCATCCGGTCGTAAGGCGAAAGGCAGGAAATCGGCCAAAACAACCGGTAAAAAGGGCAAGCCAACCGCTTCCGGCAAAAAGAAGACTGCCGGTAAGAAAAAAGCCAGTAGCGCCCGAAAGTCTGATTCAGCCAAAGCCTCAAAGCCAACGGGTAAACAGCCTCGTAAACGGAAGATCAGTCAATAAGCTTCGCACCACAGGTATTATCAATCATTGCTGCCTGGCTCCATGGGGTACTCCGGGAGCCTGTTTGCTTTATCGATATGTCTTTTGAAATCAGGCCGCTTCACAGCGGCCTTTTTGTTTTCGCGTTGATAAGAGTTGTTATTTAACGATCACTTTCCGGGCAAGGAAAACACCATAGTGGCAGAATTGGTTAAATATCTAAATGTTCATAGGGAACTAAAAATAAATATTAATATCTATTAGCTGTAACAAACAAAAATTAAATGAAAACGGAGGGTTTTGATATGAACCAAAATATCACTTTTAATCCAAAAATGGACTTTAGTCCAATAAAAAACGAAAGCACCAATCCTAAATATGAACACTCTTCTGGTCGTTCAGGCATGCGGGAATGCATGGAAAGTTCTAACCAAAAAAATTATCTCTCCTGTGAAAAACAATTCACTGATAATGAGATAAAAAGTATTCCATTGCCGGATCGTTTAGTAGCTGTTTCGAAAAAAACCATTAAATTTCTTTGTCAGGCTACTTTGACGCTTACTCTCCCGGTTGCTCCCTCGGCTTTAGTCGGGTTTGCTATCGGGGCTACCGGGTCTGCTGCTGTCGGGGTTGATGGTGCCGGGTTTGATGCTTGTGCTGAGCTTGCTGTCGGGCCTACCTTGATTGCCTTGGCTGGATTTACTATCGGGGCCTTCTGGGGTTCTGTTGTGGGTGAAAGGGCTACCAGCGATGTTGATACCAGTGTTGCCAAAGGTGTTGCGACAGGTGTTGCTACCAGTGTTTGTATGGGGACTGCCGGGGCTGTCGGTGTTGCTACCTCGTCTGCTATCGGGTCTACTGTCGAGGCTGTTGGTAATTATTTCTTTAAAAAAGAAGATTAAAATGTTTAGCCGAGCTATTTTTACGCATACTCGCTCGGCTGTTGACAGCCTCCTCGGAGGCTATTGAGGTTGATGCATATAACTAGCTGAAAATGAGTCCGGTGGCGCATAGGCCATGCTTATTCTGGCCATTTTCGTTAGCATATCAGTGTTAAAACATCAGCAATAACCCCTGTCCTTCCAGTTTTGCTAAAATCCCCCCTTTTTATGGCCTGTAAAGGCTTTCAAATGAGAAATCAATGAGCAATGACGTAGTATTTGGCCTGCATGCGGTGCAGAGCCTGTTTGAACGGTCGCCCGAAAGAATACTGGAGCTTCAGATCCAGAAAGGTCGTACGGATAAGCGAATCAATGCCCTGGTTGACCAGGCCAGAGAACAGGGCGTTTCCGTCCGATTTGTTGAACGCAGCCGTCTTGATGCCAAAGCGGAGGGTGTGCATCAGGGTATTATGGCCAGAGTCTCTGCCGCCCGGGTTTACCGGGAAGAAGACCTGGAGGATATTCTAGATGGGCTGAATGAACCACCCTTTCTCCTGATTCTGGATGGCGTTACGGACCCTCACAATCTGGGGGCCTGCCTGCGGACTGCCGATGCAGCAGGTGTGCATGCGGTGATTGTGCCCAGGGATAAGTCTGCCAGTCTCAATGCCACAGCAACCAAAGTGGCCTGTGGCGCAGCAGACAACGTACCTCTGATTCAGGTGACCAACCTGGCACGGAGTATGGAATGGCTCAAGGAGCGAGGTATCTGGATGATTGGTACCGCAGGTGAGAGTTCTGGCAATATTCATCAGTCGGATTTAACCGGTCCTCTGGCTCTGGTCATGGGCGCAGAAGGTAAAGGAATGCGTCGCCTGACCAGAGACCTGTGTGACTCGCTGATTTTTATTCCAATGGCCGGTTCTGTCAGTAGCCTCAATGTGTCGGTTGCTACCGGGGTGTGTTTATTTGAGGCGGTCCGACAGAGACAATGATTGTCACTCCCCGGAGTTCGGTACCTCACATTGAATTCATTAAATCTTAATAGCTCTATTTTTTTTCTGTCGCAATTGTAAATTGGTAGAAAAGGTCGATAGCCTGGGCAATGCCGCTAACGGCCTGAAGGTAAAGTCGCGGCATTAGTTCGTAGCGCACCTTAACTTCAGCGATAGAGTCAAAAACACCTGCGCCATATTGCACCCGCAGGCCCGGCGCAATCGTCCCTCCAATGGTGACTCGGGTGTCATCACCGCTGCCCTGGGTGTCGAGCGTGACATCCGAGAGGCCGATTTTTTCGCCAATGGAAGTCACGACGCCGCCAAACTGACTGACACCGAAACCGATCAGCATGGATTGCACTGCCGAACTGTCACCATCTTCGAGTCCCCGCCCTCTGAGCAGATAAGACCATTGTTCCTGCTGTGGCATGGATGGATCTGAATAGATAGAAAACTCCGGCTGGGAGGGTGCGCCACTCACCTGCATGCCTACTAATACATCGTCTTCTATGCTGTCAGGGTTGCGAATAGCGTTCACCGTCAGGTAGGGGCTGGATAGCGGGCCGGAGAAAATAATATGGCCCTCTTTAATCAGCAGGTCCTGACCGAATTGATGATAGCGGCCATTGGTCAGTTGAACAGAGCCATCGGCAGTCATTGGTTTTCCGGGCTGCAGATCCAGCAGCAGTTGACCGCCAAGGTCTGATTTCAGTCCATAGGCGTCGATCTTGATGTCGCTGCCTAAAATTACATTCACATCCATGGAGAGGGGCGGACCGGCATGCAACAGTGCTTGTCTGGTTCCCGGAGTGATAATCAACACATCATCAGAGGGAGTAACGGCCTGTTTGGGCAGTTGTTTGATGTTCGCTCTTGCCCAGGGAATGGTGATGTTCCCGGTCAGGGTTTGCTCTTCTCCAATGGTCAGCCTTAAATCGGGGGAGGCTTTCAGCTGCAGGATACCCGGAACTCTGGCTCCCAGGTTTTGCCCTGTTATATCGATAACACCGGAAGGGGGCATCTGTTGCCAGTCAAGATGACCTGACAGCTTCACTTCACCGTCGTCTATCTTCATGCTGCCACTGACTTCGCCTTTATTGCCATCCACATTCAGCTCAGTGATCAGGTGGCTGACTTTGACCATTTCCTGTTTCGCGGCCAGCTGTCCTGCACGGAGTTTCAGGTTACCAAACAGCAAGGGATCTTTCAGAGTTCCACCCATGCGTGTGTCAGCGGATAAAATACCATCAATATGACTGATATCCGGAATCAGTGGTTGCAGAAAGTACAGACGCATATCCTGCAGTCTGGCTTGTCCACCCAGGGTCTGGTCACTGTGCATGTTGTCGATGGCCAGATGGATGTGGGCGTTCCCCAGCTGTTTTGAGTCAAAGTCAAACTTTGCCTGCAGGTCATCCTCATTCAGATTAATCACGCTGGAGAGCGTTTGATAGTTCACTGATAAAGGATTATCCGAGTTGCTGGTGATTTCACCCGGCGTCGTCTGGATTTGGATATGGGCTATGGGCTGACCGCTATCCCACCGGATATCGCCACTGCCCGACAGTATGGCCTGCCAGTTAAGGTTGCCTGGCAGGAGTGGTTTCAGGGTTGACAGGTTAAAGTCTGATAGTCGGAAGCGTGTTGTTCCACGGTTGGCTGAAAAGTGTGATGCATCAATACAGAGCCTTGCCGGTTTGGCAAGCCAGCATTGATCCGTCAGTTTTACTTCTTTGTTGGTGGCATTCAGCCCGATGCTAACAGGCTGCTCCAGAGACCAGGCATCCACTGGTGTGATTACCCTGGCACTGGCTAACTGCCCCTGCCATTTGCCACGGCTGTTATCATGGTGCCAAGCTCCGTTAATCTGTAACTCGCCGGATACCGGCTCGCCCTGAGTTTTCAGGGATATTTGATGATTCCGTTCACTGCCATTGGCATTTAGCAGCACGTTTTTCAGCTGAATATTGCCACTGTTGAGAGACTCCGCCTTAACCGTGGTTTTACCTTCCAGTAAGGTGGCTCTGGTCAATTCACCGTTCACTTGTAACCGGTTGATACTGGTCTGTTCAACCTCTAGGGATGGGCTATCAAAGCTGAATAAAAGCTTTGGATGTTTATCGCTCCCTGATAGCTGAACGCTGCCTTGTAACGAGCCTTTCAGCTCCGGGGTAATCCTATCCAGAGAGTTGGCGTCAAGTTTGGCACTCAGTGATAGCTGTTCTGCGATTTGTCCATTGATGTTCAGGCGGTTTTCGCCAAGCGCTGCATAAAAGCTGTGAATATTCACGTTGAAAGGTAAAGCGGCCATGGGCCTGACCTGGTTGTCGGATGCCAGTTTTCCGGTCAACTCAAGAGGGTTATTCAGCAATGAGCCACTGATCGTCAGTTCCGGAATGCCGAGCTGCCATAAACCATCGGTCATCATAAATTGAGTGGTTACTTTGCCGCTCAGCGTGCCGGGAAATTCCCTTAGCCATACTTCTGGCTGTAGTTTTGACAGCAGAATGTGACCTTGCCAATGAATGCCATCTTGCCAGTTAACTGTTCCGGTCAGTTCCAAGGGGTTTTCGGAAAGATTGTTTTCATCAACAGGGCTAAGTGACAGTGTTTCAATATCCAGGTGCTGCAAACTGCCAGAGGCATCCAAACGCAGCTGAGTTGCTGGTTGCTCAGCCACTTTAATGGATGTGTTCAGTGAGAGCTGGTATTGATTCAGATTGCCAGTGATCCTGGCTGAGCCATTGTCGGATGAAACCTCGGGTGTGCTTTCTTGCAGCGGCCATTGGAATTCCTGCCATTGCAGGGCAACGCTTAGCGGAAAGTTGGGGGCAAGAGGGCCGATATTTCCTTCCAGTAATGCATTGATGGAGCCCTGTGTGGCAAGCCGCAGTTGCAGTTGACCAAGATCGCCCGAGGCTGCCAGTGCTAGCTTATCCCCTTTCATGGCTGCCAGCTCAGGAATATTGAAATTATCCAGAATAGTGGTATTCAGGTTCAGGCTTAACGGATAGTTTTCAGCTAGCTGTATCTCGCCGTGTAAATGAATATTGGCCCTGTTTTGTTCTGCCTTAAGTGTCAGGTTAGTGATATGAGTCCCTTGCCAGTTGAAACTCAGTTCCAGCGCTTTAAGGGTTTCATCAATATCACCCTGCTGGTAACGGGTATTGGTTAGTGTGAAATGTTCCAGGCTGACAGGGATTGGGAGTGTTACTTCCGGCAGTGTGATGGATGAGAGATCAATGCCCACCGATGTTGGTTTGTTGGGCGTTAAAGCCTTTGGGGTGGACGTTGTGTTGTCCTGGTCTTTTAACACAATCTGAAGGTTGTCTGCGCGCACTTCAGGGATAAACAGCCGGCTATTCTGTATACGGGCATTTGCGGTAAAGGTTTCCAGGGACACCGTGTTTCCTGAAAAGGTGACTTCAAAATCCTGGAGATGGATCTGACTGATCAGAATATCCAGGGGAATATCGACGGTTGCATTGGTAGAGGGCGGTGCTGAAGATACGGTTTCTTCGGCTACGGGTTGAATCTCAAGGTTGCCGCCTTTAACTTCCACCAGTTGTACCGGCAGCTGCCTGGTTAACACTTTTCCAAGCTGCCACTTCAGCGTTATATCATCAGCCTGAAACTGGATCCGGCTATCTTGCCAGCGGAGATTCTGAATATGCCAGCCCGTCATCAACTGGCCTTCTGTCAGCTCCCCATGAAGCGCCGGAAGCGCATTGTTCAGTTGGTGCCAGAGCAGGGTGTTGCCAGTGTGAGTAAACAGCAGCAGTGAGATCAGGGTAAGCAGGAAGACGGCTGTGCCTGATAGACACCGCTTGATCAGAGATACTTTTTTCACTGGGCGTTGATCTGGCGCTGCCGGGGCAGACCCGGCCTGTTCAGAGTTATGGCTTGGGGCGCTGCTCATAAATCCGGCCCCATGGAAAAGTGGATTCGCCAGGGAGAGCCGGGCTCACTGATCGCAAAGGCAAAATCCAGCTTCAAGGGACCTAAGGGCGTCACCCAGCGGATGCCCGGTCCAGCCCCGGTTTGCCATTCAACCTGACCTTTTTTGTAGGAGTTGGTTGCGGTTCCGCTGTCAACAAACAAGGCGACCCGCCAGTTGTCAACAATTTCATAGTCATATTCAATACTGGCTACCGAAAGGTACTGGCCGCCAACCAGCTGGCCGTTGCTGTCCCTTGGGGATAGGCTGTCGTAACTGTAGCCACGGACCGTCTGGTCACCACCGGTAAAGAAACGAATGGACGGTGGGATATTCTGAATGTCGTCCACCCAGATGGCACCCTGCTCAATTCGGCTGATCACCCGGTGATGCTGGAAGAACGTGGTCAGCCATTTGGCCCGGCCCCACACTTTGATAAAGTCCGCGTCAGATTGCCAGGCTTGGGCAGAGGTTTCGATTTTCAGGTTATAGAGGTATCCGGAGCGGGGATCCGTTGGGTTACCAACCACCTTCCGGCGGTCAAATGACATACCGGGTATCAGCAACAGGTTACTGCTGTTTTGCAGCCCCTGGGTGTAGTTCTCATAATCTACCCGGATAAAAAAGTCCTGGTCCCAGTTACCCGGCCGCTTTTTCCACTTATTAACTGAAGCGGAAATAAGCTGACTGTCGGTATCCTGAACCGACGTTCTCTGGTAACCGCTGTCCAGGCTGTAGTATTCCAGCAGAGGGTTGCCATAGGGGATTTTATAGCGCCCACTCAGCTCCTGTCCTGTTTCGGACGCTCTGATATCGCTGCTGAAACTGTGTCCTTTTTCATCCAGCCATGGGTTATCGACACTCAGGGATACCCTCGGACCCTCGTCTGTAGAGAAACCGATACCAGTCTCCAGCTCCCAGGCTGATTTGGGTATCACGCTGACGAAAATCGGAACTTCACCATCAACCGCTTGGTCCTTGAGAGGGCGGACCTCAATGGATTTAAAGTATCCGGTGGCAGAAAAGTCCATGTTCAACTGGCTGAGCTGTTCAGAGCGATACGGTTGCCCCGGCTCAAAATTGATCATGGTGTTCAACAACTCACGGGTAGCTTCGCTCACCAGGTCGTGATAAATAACCGGTCCGAACCGGTATCGTCTGCCAGATTCCATGGTCAGGGTAATGTCAGCCCAATGTTTGGCCGGGTAGACTTTGATCTGGTGTTCACTCAGGTCTGCATCAAAATAACCGCGGGTCAGGGCCAGTTTATTGAGCCCTGTTTTCAGCGACTCATATTCACCATCATTCAGGACATCGCCCGTTTTTAACCGGCTCTGACTGATTAACCGGGTAAATGCCCGGTCTTGCCGGGCATCACCCTCCAGATTGATTTGCAGGGACTGGACAATCACTGGCTGACCCGGATTGATAGTAATGGTGAGCTGACTGGCAGCTTTTTTGCTGTGAAAGTCAATGGTGGGCTGGTAATAGCCCAGGGCCATCAGGGATTTTTGCAGGGCCTCCCGGATTTCATGCCGGTATTCATCCAGTTGTTCGGGTTTGATGGCAGGCAGGTTATCAAGGTAGAGCATCGCATTTTGCAGTAATGCCTGGTCGAGCCCATCGATTTTATAGGTCAGAGGTTTTGTCGCCCAGGCCGATGCAGAAAAACACAGCATGAGCAGCAGCCACAGGCCGATTCGCCGTTTCGGTGTATAAATAAGTGCTGTGCTTTCGTGATCGGCCATAATTCAATGATAGTGGGTACGCATTCCCGGCAATAAAAACGGTAAATTGGAGCGGTCTCTGGAATCTATATCGACCTTTAGAACATGACGCTCATCGTTGAATGGCTTTGTCGCACAGTCATTTGAGCAGCCATCCTTTGCATAACTTATTGTTTCATATTGCCCTTTTAATGCGTTAAATCAGTGTTAAGTAGCTGGCCATATGGAATCATATATTTCTGGCTACTTGGGCAGGTGCTATGCGAGGCACAACGGAGGGAGCATAGCCGTAGCTATGTGACCGGAGTTGTAACGAAGCAGAGTGCCTGAACAAGGAGTCAGAAATATATGATTTCATATGGTTAGCTACTTAGCCAAATGGGATGGGTATGTTACCAGCTTTTGCTGATTACCGAGGACTTCCTGTTTATTTACACCATATCTGCCCGAATACCTGGCAGATTGATGGTTTAATGACAGACCTGAAGTGGTAAATCACCACGTCGATACCGGATATTACCAGTCCGGCTCTCTTGCAACCAACGCAACAAATCTCTAGAATTCCCGCTCTTTGTATGCTCCGGCCAATCTGTCCGGCGTATATTTCATTCTCAGTGGGGCTTTTCTGGTCAAGAGTCGATCAAGAGGGTTCTCCATCGTGAATGTAATAACCGGTGAGCGCCTGCGCTCACACTCTCCTTGCCTTACTGCTTTATAGAATCTTTTCGACGGCTGTCGGAGGTAAAAATTGCAGGAGGCTATTTAACCCGTAAGGAGCAAATAATGCGTCATTACGAAATCGTTTTCCTGGTCCACCCTGACCAGAGCGAGCAAGTACCTGCCATGGTTGAGCGCTACACTCGCGCGATCACCGAAAATGGTGGCAAGGTACACCGTCTTGAAGACTGGGGCCGTCGTCAGCTGGCTTACCCAATCAACAAGATCCACAAGGCTCACTACGTTCTGATGAACATTGAGTGTGGTAACGAAACTCTGGATGAGCTGACGGAAAACTTCCGCTACAACGACGCGGTTATCCGTAACATGGTCATTCGTCGTGATGAAGCCATCACTGAAGCTTCTATCATGCTGCAGTCTGAAGAGAAGCGTGATCGTCGTGACGATCGCCGTGAAGACCGCCGTGAAGAACGTGCCTCTGAAGAAGCCGTTGAAGACGAAGTAGAAGAGTCTGAAGAGTAAGACCTGGCGCTCAGTCGTTCACGACTGCTAAGGTTCCTGCTTTAACCTGCTCTTTACCATACCAGCATAAATCCAAGGAGGCGTTGCCATGGCACGTTTTTTCCGTCGCAGAAAGTTCTGCCGTTTTACCGCTGAAGGCGTGAAAGAGATCGATTACAAAGATCTGAACACCCTGAAAGCTTACGTTTCTGAAACCGGCAAGATCGTTCCTAGCCGTATCACCGGTACCAAGGCTCGTTACCAGCGTCAGCTGGCAACAGCGATCAAGCGCGCTCGTTACGTGGCCCTGCTGCCATACACCGATCGTCACTGATTTATTCATAGGGTATAGCTGATGCGTGGACTGGCGGAACTGGCAATGCGTGGCCCGAAACAGGCAATGATCCTGGCCACTGTATTTGCCTGTATTCCCATGCTGTTCTGGGTGAGCGCAGCCATCATTTCCCTGGTAGTACTACGTCGTGGTGCCAGTGAAGGGCTGAAAATACTCACCTGGGCGGTGCTGCCGGGTATTGCCTGGGCAGCCATGGGACAGTTCTCCACGATCATCGGTTTGACAACCACCGTGGCTTTGGCCCTGGTATTACGGCAAACGGTTTCCTGGCAAAAAACACTACTGGCGCTGCTGCCAGCCGGAGCTTTCATCGCTCTGGTCATGGCGCAGCTGGCTCCACAGCAAATCGCCCTGATCAGCGAACTGGTCATGACACTGGTGCGTGACTACGTTCAGCAGGCAGGGCAGAGTACGGACGACTTAGTAGCGGGCATTGGGCCGTTGGTAGAATACGGGGTTATCGGTGTGATCACCTGGTTTAACCTGGTGATCTGCATCCTCGGGATGGTGCTGGCCAGATCCTGGCAGGCACAGCTTT
The DNA here is from genome assembly GCF_002864045.1 of Endozoicomonas acroporae. Classification (GTDB taxonomy): domain Bacteria; phylum Pseudomonadota; class Gammaproteobacteria; order Pseudomonadales; family Endozoicomonadaceae; genus Endozoicomonas; species Endozoicomonas acroporae. The sequence continues at coordinate 5,060 of NZ_PJPV01000021.1, read as the reverse complement.
TTAATCCGGGTGGATTCCGTGAAGAGTTTCACCAGATCCGCCTGCCGTTCCCGGTAGCCATGGGGCTTCTGGCGTTTACCCTGGTGGGAGCAACCTTTGTTCCTTACCTGCTGGTGGTGGTTCCTGCAGCAACGCTGCCATTGCTGGTGGCGGGGCTTGCCATGATCCACGGCCTGGTGGGGATGCGACAACTGGGAAGCTTCTGGCTGGCAGGGTTTTACATCCTGTTGATTTTTGTCACGCAACTGGCGTACCCGGTCATTGTTTTAACTGCATGTCTGGACAGTCTTTTTGATTTTCGCGCCCGCGCGAATAACCGACTGCATCAGGGATGACAGGTACTAGATAGAGGCTAGCGAAATGGAAGTAATCCTGCTCGAAAAAATTGCCAAGCTTGGTAAGCTGGGCGACAAGGTCACCGTTAAAAACGGTTATGGCCGTAACTTTCTGATTCCTTTTGGTAAGGCTCTGCCTGCCACTGAAGCGAATCTGGCGACTTTCGAAGCTCGTCGTGCCGAGCTTGAGAGCGCAGCTAACGAACAACTGAGCAGTGCTCAGAAGCGCGCTGCAGAAATGGCTGAAATCGAACTGACCCTGACCGCCAAAGCAGGCGACGAAGGCAAACTGTTCGGTTCTATCGGTCCTCGTGACCTGGCGGAAGCCATCACTTCTGCCGGTGTTGCTGTTGCCAAAAGTGAAATCCGTCTGCCAGAAGGCCCAATCCGTGCCGTTGGTGAGTACGACGTTGGCATCCAGCTGCATTCTGATGTTGCTGCAACTATCAAGGTGTTTATCGAAGCTGAATAATCAGTTCGGTTAACAGATAGATTAAAAACCGGAACTCTAACGGGTCTCCGGTTTTTTTTAACCCGGTTTATGGCAATTCATCGGTTGTTTTCCTTTTCTGCAAAGAGAAGGGTTGTCCTGAGATTAAGGAATTGTCCTGAAATAATTTCGATATTTTGAACTCGATCTCCGTTCATCCTGAGCTTGTCGAAGGATGACTGGCACAATACATGAGGCCGGAGTTCACGCCCTTCGACAGGCTCAGGACGAACGTAGTTTTGGGACCATGAAATGTGCAAATTATTTCAGGACAATTCCTAACCGTCGAGCGTTGCAATAAGTTGCTCAAAAAACTCTGGACAGTGAGTCCTTATCTGTTTTACGTCCAGTGCTGCTGATGTTAACGGATGGGTGGGATATTTATTAACCCATTTAAACAGCAGGTCATGCTCAAAATACACGGTCTGTGGCCCACCCTGGTTTTGCTTTTTGTCTATTGCTGCCGGCCATGAAATGAAATTTCCGCCAATGGGGCAACGATAGGCTGATGACTCGTTATCTCCCGACTCGCTCAGAAGGTCTTTTGCCAACGTCAATTGCCCGGACCACTCAACAAGTTCTTTAACCCTTTGTGGTGATGGGGATTCTCCGGCTGCCAGAAGGTAACGGATGAGGTTCCAGCCAGGATCACAGGAGACAGGAATGTGATCAAATCGCCTCCTGGGCAAGCCGATTTTGCAGGCAATCGGCAAGATCCATGCAATTCCATCGTCTGTGGCGGGGATCTGGCTGAATGCTGAAATATAAGCCATTCCCTGCTGGATGTTGCTAACGGTCTGCTCAGGCAGACAACTCAGGAACTCATCGGTTTGTTGTTGCGGGAAATAGGCCAGCGCATCCTTGTCATCCAACCATTGCAGCGCCTGATAAAGATGACCCGTTTCAAGGCCCCGTTCCGTTTCAGTCAGTTTCTTAGACAGGCGATAAGCCAGAAGCTGTGGTTTGTCTCCGGTACACGTTTGTAATGCCTTTAACTCATCAAATCCAAGCCCTGTACACATACCAATTCTATGCACGTTATGGCTCAGCAGTAGATTACCCAGGAAATCCATGGTTAAGGGTATGGAGCCTGGTTTTCGGGGGATTTCATCTTGCTGGCCAAGTACTAACGGCGGTAATGGTGTGCCGGTGATGGATTGTAACTGCGGAAAGGTACTCATATTGCACACGCTGTTCACCAATGATGCCGAACAAGTCTGATTCAAAGCGTACAGGAGATTTTCGGGAGTGAGCCTTCCCAACTTATTGGCTGCAGAGAAAATGTCATAAATCATTTTTTGTAAAACTTTTGCATGCTCCCCGGAAACAATCAACTTTCTTTTATGGTTGGGTAGACCCAGCATTTTTGCCAGAGGTTCTGCCTCAAAATCCGGATTCTGAATCAGCATGTCGGCCAGTTCTAAACATTGAAATGGCGTAAATACCGGGCTTGCATCTTCAGAACCACCGGCGGTCATGTTACTCAATAACCGGTTAGCTACTCTGAACTCCATCACCTCCGGTTTATTAAGGATGCGGACAACGTCAGTAATGGATAAACCGCCTTTGCTATTTACGCGGTTTTGCTGGTAAATCAGTTCCAGCAAAATCACTCTTTTAAGAGTATCAGGAAGAAACTTGATTTTTTTCTGTATCGTCATCAACAGGGGGTGTTTAACTAGCTCGGAATAACCACAGACCTGTGCCAGATATTCCGGGAGGATTTGCATTTGATTACAAAAAACGGAGACCAAATCCCGTATACTTAACAACCGGTCAGGCTCGCTGTTATTTTCTGATAACCTCCTTTTGGATTGGTATTGTGGAAGCTGATGATAATCCAGGCCCAGTTTGGGACAAACTTCCGTCTCGACTACCCAGTGACCGCAACTTTCACAAATAACAGCACACAGATTGGCCAGGGTTAGCAGTTGCTGTTCGTCTGCCCGCCATAACAGCTCTGCGACATAGACATTCCATTCTCCGACCAGTAGTGGCAATAATGCTTCCCGGTCAGCGTCAGGCAGATCTAATCTGGCGGCAAGAGAATAACAATCTGCTTTATCCAAGTGCTTATTAACGATCAGGTAAGCATCTCTGGGTGAAATCCTGTCGTACCACGACCGATTGTTATTGTTATAGCAGTCAGGCTCGGCAGGGGAGAGATATCCGCAGTCAAAAAAGCTTTTTGCTCTGGTAACAATTTCCTGTTTTCTATTGAAAACGTATTTACGCCGGAAAGCGTTTCCACAAATGGCGCGTGTGCTATTTCTATATTCTTCATGCAGCGACGTATCCAAGAGTTCGCTGACTCCCTGAACCAACCTTGCTGGTACCAAAAGGTTTGCTGTTTCAGCGCAGGTGAGTAATTCGCCCAACTTGCTCTCGGGGTTGCTCAATGCAAGGTTTGTATCAATGCTTTTTATCTTGTCATAGGGAACCTCCAGTACTAACCCGAGCCCTTGCCACTGTTGTGCGTCTATACCAGCATCTTTCAGACATTTCAGGGCATCTTTGACGGCGTCTGTCATCGGTATACGGCTACCGTCTGTGGGTGATTGTGAAATATTTCTTGATGTAACTGACGATATGGTGGCGTATGGATGCAGAGCTGAAGTACCTTGCGGGATCTGTGGGACTGTTATCTCAGAGAGCAGCCTGACAGGGCATGCTTGATTGGATGGTATGGTACTGTCAGATTCAGGCGAACGGGCCTCTTGGGGTGTCAGGATTGGAGCATGTGAACGAGTTGGAAAATTATTCATGGGAACATTGCTTTCCGTTGGCCTGATTTTTTTGTTGGACTCGTTAATTGAATAAAAATTCCGGATAATCCCTTTGTTAAATAGATAGCCATTGATTTTTATGCTATTTCCAGTTCGTGGCTGAATGCTGTGCCGTTTTATTGTACTGGTGAATGAAAATCGTTATTCCTTGTGACATGCTCCCCCAACTAAGGATTTGTCTCGGAATAATGTCCTCTTTTTGCCACGGAGACACGGAGGCACGGAGAAAAGAAAAAATCTTTTCCTCTGTGCCTCCGTGTCTCCGTGGCAAGGTTTTCTCCTTACCAGGCAAATTGAAAGAAACAGTGTCAGTTCTTGAATCTTGAATGTGTTCAAATACAAAGGCCAGGCCCTGGCTTTTCGTTTTCCTTGACTTTATTCAAGAATCAAGACCTGAACCTCACTTCCTATAAAAAGCACTCAGCAACAGCCAGATAGAAGACACTGTCAAGACAATATAAGAAAGAGCATTCAGAAAATTCTGGCCACATCAAAGTAAATGAAAATACGTTGATCAGGCAGGGTAGAGAGCACCGCTCACAGACATCCCATGAACCCAGCATTTTCCGGTGCTTTCTGCATAAGCCTTCAGTGAAGCCAGCTTGCCGACTGCGCGGTGAAAACGATTATTCCCATGCATAGTCTCCAGCCATTCTTTTGGGTCAATACCCAGGCGCTCCAGGATAGGTGGTACATCGTCAGTTATACGACCACGTTTGCCTTTTCGGACAATTCGGCCAGACCAGTCAACCAGTTCAAAGTAGCTACTGAGTGGGTATGGAAGCGCCTTTTCCGGGTTTTTTCAAATATATACCACCATTCATTTATAAAAATAACACGACGCCTGCAACACGTACCCTTAAATAAATAAAAAAAATGAATCAGAAACTTTTACGACACCGCATGTTCGAAGAGAGTGCCCGGTAATTTTTTGTGCACAGTTCTAATGTACTGTTATGCAATACAACATCAAGAGCCCTATTTATGATTCAGCAACCCATTCAGCAACCCACTCAGCAACCCATTTGCGACAGCGCTTCCCAATGTTCAGGGAATGGCATCGAACGTTCCTGGCTCGGCCATGGCGTTGCTGTTTCTAAAGCATTTGCGAAATCATTGATTCCAACGGAAGATCCTTGCCTCAGTTTCAATTCCCGCAAAGCAGTGGAAGATCTTGTGCGACTGGCCACAGCAACTATCCTGCCGGCGAGTTCCATCCTTTTCATAGTGAAAGATATGGCCAATGCCCGGTCCGGAAGCGGTTTGCCCGGGCCAGATGCAAAACCGGAATTACCACAGACATCAAAAGAAACCCGGGAAGAGGCTCAGGAAAAAGAACCCGGCTCGAAAGACGTACCCCTTCAACAGCCATCCACGGCCCGCTATCAAGGGAGTGAGGGAACCAAAGGGCTACTTGCCCTTGGCACGCTGGCCAGCTCTTTTCAGTAT
>NZ_PJPV01000209.1 GCF_002864045.1 Endozoicomonas acroporae | reverse complement strand
GTAACTATTCAGTGAACCCAGCAAACCAGCTTACCAGACTGGTAAGGAATACCTGCCTTATAAGGGCTACGGACTTGGATGAGCTTTTTTCAGCCAGGTGGGTCATGGATTCGAAATTCTTTGAGACGAGTTTCATCCATCTGCCAAGGTAGCCACTGACTTAAATCTTCTGGTGGCTTCCGGTCATTAGCAATGCAAGCCTCAAGATAGCCCTTCAACCACAGCTTCTGATTGATCTTCCAGATCTTCAGGCTTGTCAGCACCGTAAAGAACCAGGCCGCCAGCTCCATACTCCAGTCGCTCCCACTGCCGTAGTAGTTTTTCCGGCCAACCACGGGACCCCGCAACGTCTGTTCAGCAATATTGTTATCCATCGGAATATCCGGATTTTGAATAAACCGGCAGAGCCCTTCCCAATGGTTCACAAGGCTCTCAAGTACCTTTTGCGCTTTTTCAGCCAGCCGTGGTCGTACCAGTTCTTTATCTCGCTGAGAGGCTATACGTTCAACATGTTTTTCCAGTCTCAACTGGCGGGTCGGCCACTGCTTTGGGTCTTCCCGTACAAGAAGTCGTTGCTCGTTTAAATAATATAAACGAGCAATTCTATCTACCCAGGCAATGCTCCATTTTTCCAAATCCGGGTCACCACGACTGGCATCAATAAAGTCTCGCCTGACATGAGCCCAGCAGAAGGCCAGAACAATCAATGGATGGTCTTTGGCCAGTTTCTTGTAGGCGGAATACCGGTCGCAGACAAGGGTTCCCTCGCTATCTCCAATAACTGATTCAGGGACAGAGGCGGCGCGACTATCACTGATGCTGAAGTAGACGGCCTCGTCGGAAACAAATACCCAGAGCCAATGTTTCTGGCTGCCCTCTGAATCATCACACCACTGCAACCATCGGGTTTCATCGGCATGCATTCGATCACTGCGGCAAACCCGCTCTCTGCAAGCTTCCACGACAGGTTTTATGAGAGCAGGCAGTGTTTGCATTCCCGAAGTAATGGTTCCGGCCGCCAGATCAAGCCCGTGCTGTTTGTACGACTGAAGCTGTCTGTTAACTGGAATACCAAAAGCATATTTGTTGATAATTAAATCAACCCAGACAGAAACTCCCAATGCTCCTCTGTTAATCAAACGTGCTGGAGGTGGGGCGGTGATAATTGCGGGTGTTTCCGGGCATTGACAAGTCTTGCGATATCGCTTGCGATGGTAACGCCTCTTGTGTGGCCTGACCTCAATTTCTATAACATCACAATGATCACAGCCAGGAAACGGTTCGAAGGGCAAGCGACAGATGGCACAACACTTCTCGTTATTGGGTAGGTCAACGCCCTGATCAACCACCGGCAGGTTCTCATGTTTTCTCCGACCATGGCTCGGGGAACCAGGTTGCTGGCCACGTTTACGAGTCGTCGGTTGTCGTGTGGTATTTTTGCTTTGCTTTTCCTGACTGGGTTTTGAGCGATTTTTCTTTTCAGTAGAACGGCCAAAGACCATGTGTTTCATATGACTCAGCTGAGAATCACGTTCTTTGATTGTCGCCTTGAGTTGATCGACTTCAGCCTTATTATCTTTTTTCATCAAGGCAATGGTGGCCAGTAATTCCTGCTCACGAATCCGGGTCCGTTTCCACAGATCCCGGTAGTGGTTGACCTGCCATTTGAGGTCAATGAACTCCTGCTTGGTCAAAGTGACTTGAACAAGGCTGAAAGGAGTACAGGATTGTTCTGAAGTGCATTCAGGCGTAGTGATTTCAAGCATCTATCAAGGATAGCTGAACAGGGCTATTGATGCTTGAATAATAGATTTAGCGAATGGTTACAACTAGCTCTCGTCCAACAACACAACCTATTGAAAACTTTAAAATTTATCTTGAAAAATAATTGAAGCACCTCTGCTTTTTACAGCTAGCCTTCCCAAGGCCAGTAAACATCAGGGAATGCTAAAAACAGAG
>NZ_PJPV01000208.1 GCF_002864045.1 Endozoicomonas acroporae | reverse complement strand
GAATTCTTCTATCTCCAATGATCAGCTTCTTTGCCAAAAAGCAGACCTGCGTGTGTTAACAGACAATTGCTCTTTGAGAACTGAATTTCTGGCTGCGCTGGATGTTTCGTACAGTGATGCTTGCCCGGTAAATGCCACTACAGCGACAACAGCCGCTGCAGTGCCAACAGTCGCCACAAGGCGCAGGGCCGTGGTTGCCAATACTACGCAGGTGAACAGTTTTGCCAGGAGCACAGGTTACCCATCCGGCAATAAAACCGAAGAGTGGATTGAGGTGACGAATGCCACAACCCTGGGCAAGATTGGCCATGAACGGGGCTATCCACTGAATGGCACTTACCGGCAGACGGCGGATATTGATGGTAGCCAGCTAACCCGGCCCATTGGTAGTAAGAACCATCCGTTTACCGGCGAGTACGATGGGCAGTGCCGCACCATCAGCAACCTGTCTGACTGTTTTGTTGACACTCTGAAAGGCAACATCAGTCACCTTCAATTTACTGGTGCCAATATAAATTCCGAGAAGACGACCGGGTTAGCAGCCTGTGTTGTTCATGATACTGGCATAGTCAGTAATATCCGGGCGAAAGATGTTCATATTCTCACCAGGGGTTATCAACATTACGCTGGCATCGGGGGGGGGGAGGTTATAGGAACGGTTAGCAACACCACGGCGGTGAACAGCAGGGTCGAAACCGAGGACAAGGATGCAGACGCCGGCATCGGAGGGGGGTACGTTGCCGCTGGAGGAACGGTTGCCAACACCATGGCGGTGAACAGCACGGTCGTAACCTCGGGCGTGGATGCAGACGCCGGCATCGGAGGGGGGGAGGTTGCCGCTGGAGGAACGGTTGCCAACACCATGGCGGTG
>NZ_PJPV01000207.1 GCF_002864045.1 Endozoicomonas acroporae | reverse complement strand
CTGGCTGCCCGCCTGGTGTCGCCTTATACGGTGCTGCCAGCGGAGATCGGCACGATGCTGGAGGGGTTTATTACGCTTTCCTCAGCGGCCCGGCTCAGGGATCTTTTTGGTGCGACTAAAGGTTCGCCACCAGGGCAGAGCCAGGCAGACAGCCCGGTGGATGGCTCGCCAACAAACGACAAAGGCAGGAAAAAAAAGAAACCGCAGCAAACACCACAACGCACCAGCCCACCGGCCACCGCCTCCGTCGGCATTGGCCAGCTACCGAAAGCCGCCGTGGCACTGGGTGCCCTGTCTGGCCTGAGCGCTGCGGCGGCTGCATCCCCATCCGGCAATAAAACCGAAGGTTGGATTGAGGTGCCGAATGCCACAACCCTGGGCAAGATTGGCCGTGATCCGGACTATCCACTGAATGGCATTTACCGGCAGACGGCGGATATTGATGGTAGCCAGCTAAACCAGTCCATTGGTAGTAAGACCGATCCGTTTACCGGGGAGTACGATGGGCAGTGCCGTACCATCAGCAACCTGTCTGACTGTTTTGTTGACACCCTGAATGGCAGCATCAGTCACCTTCACTTTACTGGTGCCAATATAAATTCCACGGAGGTAACTGGGTTAGCAGCCTGTGTTGTTGATATTAATGGCACAGTCAGTGGTATCTGGGCGAAAGATGTTCGTATTCTCACCAATGGTAATCGAAAGTACGCTGGCATCGGGGGGGGGGAGGTTAAAGGAACGGTT
>NZ_PJPV01000206.1 GCF_002864045.1 Endozoicomonas acroporae | reverse complement strand
GGAAGTTGTACGAAGTGGGGTCACCGGTATTTCCCGTGGGGAAAAAGTGTTATCTCTTTAAGCGCTGACTGTTAAGTAGTTGGCCAAATGGAATCGTATATTTCTGGCTAAGTGGGCAGTTACTATGCAAGGCGCAACGTAGGGAGCATAGCCGTAGCTATGTGACCGGAGTTGCAACGCCGCAGAGTGACTGCCCACTTAGCCAGAAATATATGATTTCATTTGGTTAACTACTTAATCTTTTACCCCGGAGTCGGGCTTCGGGGTGAATTATTCAAAGCCCCTTGGTGGGGGAGTTTTGGCTTAGCCGGGTTTCAGTTATTTGGAAGATTGCTTTCTAATACTTCCAGCATCATAATGCCGTGCCTTTTATTCCTCTTGCTGCTGCTTATTTTGTCCCCGATTGAATAACAACATCAAAGGTTCTCAGATAGATTTACTGATGGCTGAACCTTCAGAAGATTGACGATGTCTGTGTAGGTTGTGATTTCTGCTTTTTTGGCCATATAGAGTGTGTTGGAGAATGTCAGAGTACTAAAGAAGTGGTCTACCCCTACGCTGTTTTGAGCTCTCGTTAGAACAGTGTCTGAAAGTTCAAAGGCGGTCTTTCCGTTTTGGGCTCTGACTTTGGTGGAGGCACCTTGGTCAATCAGGCGCTGAACTGCATTTGAATAACCTTCAATGGCCGCATAATGGAGGGGGGTCATCATGCCAACATCCTTTGCCAGCGCATCTGGTGTGACATCCACTCTGCTGGTGGTAGCGTTGACGAAAGCACCATGGCCAATCAGTTGATCAATAACCTTTGACTTACCAAATTTAGCCGCAAGATGCAGAGGTGTTTGTCCCTTGCTATTTTTGGCATTGACGTCAACTTTACAGGCAATCAGTACCTCAATGGCGTCATGTGCGTGGTGGCTGAAGACTGCACAGTGCAGGGTCGTCCATCCAGAATGGTAAAGGGTATTAACGTCGGCGCTCCGGGTTATCATGGCCTGGATTTTGTCTTTTTGTCCCTCCATAATCACCTCGTGAAAGGCTGATTTACAAGAGCCTGGATAACGAAGCGTGTTAATGTCAGCCCCCGGAGTTCTGGCTAGCAATTGGTCGAATAGATCCCAGTCATTGATTTTAATCAGTTCACTGAGCAACCCGGCACGCATATCGTCACAAGGAGCCTCAGAGCGGCACAGGCCACGGGCTAACGACTTGATGATGGGTGTAGTCAGTTTGTTTACTCTGTTTATCCAGCTCCATAGCGTCTCGCCACGGCCAATAAGTACATTGGTGGCTGCGCCAGCGGTCAGCAGAAGATCAACGATCTTAACCTGACCGGTCTCAATAGCAATGTGAAGTGGTGTTTTTTTGTACTGTTTCCGGTGGAATTCCCTTTCACCGTATCTTACTGTGGATTTGTCGGTTCTCTCCCTTATTCTTCCTATGTTAAAAAAATGGTGTATTGCCGTTTCAACCCTAAACACTTTTGGCAACCATGGGGCTTGGGCATCAATATTAGCGCCCCTGTCAAGCAATAGCCGAATGGCATCATGTTGCCCATGTTCTACCGCAAAATGAAGGGGGGTCCTGCTGCCAGCAGTGATATCAGCGCCTTTGTCAAGCAAAATCTTAATGGCATTAAGGAAACCTTTTGCAGCCGCAAAGTGAAGTGGGCTTCTTTCATCCGGGACGAGGTGATTAATGCCAGCGCCACTGTCAATAAGGGCAATTATGGCCGCTTCATGACTATTTAACATCGCAAGGTGGAGGGGAGTATCACCGTGCCTGGTGGGGGGAGTGAGGGCATTGACGTCGGCACCGTGTTTAATAAGACAGTTGATCGTCGCTACATCACCTTTGCTAGCCGCGCAGTGCAGGGCAGTTATCCCGTCTTTAGTAGTGATGGCACTGGCATTTGCACCCTGTTCAAGCAAACCATCGACAATATCAGACTGACCTCTGGCAGCTGCCACGTGGAGTGGCGTCTTCTCAGGGTACAAACAATGGGCAATTTTCCGTTTACAGAGTGGACAGCCGAAATCCGCATGTTTTGGGTCTGTAAGCCACTGATCAATGCACCAATTGTGATAGATATGGGTACAGGGAAAGGTCGCAACAATACCACTGTTACCCGGGTCTTCAAGGCAGATAGCGCAGTTTTCAGTTTCCACATGTTCTGGTTGAGAGACCAACGGGGCTGCAGTAGTTGGTATCGGGTTACAGCGATTGACATTATTCATTACTAAAATACTAAAGCCTCAATACGTTACAGATGATTGCCAGCTTAATTAATCATATTTAAAACTGCCTGAATGGTTAGACTGGCCTATAAGCTATTAGTTCAGTTTCTCTGTAGAAAAGGATAATCATTGTTTGTCCTTTGGTATCAATCAACTTGCTGAAGAGCACTACTTTGGATAATTGAAGACTTTTTATGGTTTTTTATTTTTGCCGGGACTCCCCCGCATGCAGGACTTTTATAAGCGGCTTTTTTTTGATTATGTCATTTCATTCCTTTCTTGGTTGAAGTAGAGCAATACTCTGGTTCAGACGGGTTGTCAGGTAATCATTTTTCAGGTTTATTTACCTGGTTTACGACAGACGTTACACAAATATCATTCTGAAAGATTTTTTTTATAGTGTGGGTTTCCAGGCTGGCATGGCCATCAGCAATATTCCGGGTATCTTTTCTCGTTCAATTATTTCTTCTTGTTTTAGCCGTTCATTGGTAAATTGAGGTTGGAATGTAGAATTATTACTAATCATGAATGTATCCCCAAAGCAATTTCCGTTACTGACTGAAAGAGCGTTAATAGGTGTATTTCGCTGCTTTTGTGTTGATCGTTATTTAACGGTATAGCATTAAGAAGATCTTGGAATGGTTATAACTGCATTACTGAATGTCCCGGTAGGTACTACGAGAGTTTATATTATAGGAGGTTAAAAATTATTCCACTGCAAGGATTGAACAGAGATATGTGTGCTCAATCATCGGGCTATGCCAGGATGTTGAATAGACACTTGATCTACCTCAGATAAGATCTAGACTGCTCAAGTTGTAAGTCAACGGGTGATATTGAAAACAGTCGTCAAATATTCCAGGGTCGTTAAAGAGGAAATCATAATGACACCGATTTCAGCCCAGGCTTCAATCGCCACTGCTAATACCAGTGATCCTAACGGTGTTCCTGAAAAATCCCAAACGGCCACTTTTTCTCATCGAAACGTTTGTTTTACGATGGATCTTCCTTCGAGAAAAATACAATGCAGCGGTGAAAATCATTTAATAACATCGATAGCGCAGTGTCTGGGAGAAGGGCATCTTTTGTGCCGGGACTGTCAGTTGACCTCCAGCCCCGGAACCCTGACTCAAATGCCCAAATGTCCACTTGACGGCTCCGATATCGTGGATGACATTGCCGAAACCCGCAGTTTCGGACACACAGAGATACCATGCCCTTCTGCTACCACATTTGAACCTCGCCATGAACCGGCCTGTACCTGGAAAGGCCCTTACCGGGAGGTCAAATCTCATCTGGATGAATGTAATGGAATTCCTGACAGCACCAAATTAATGATGCAGGGTCAGCACCTAAAAGAGCTGCAAGCACAACTCATGAATTCAGAGAAAAAACAAAGTGCGAGGATACAATCTCTGACTCAGAAATATGAAGCGCTGGATCAAGGAACGCTTCAGGTATTGAAACGAGATGCAGATAACCTGCTGCCATTATTGACTAGAGCCGTTCTCTGCTTAGGCAATGCGAATCGGAACATCGGCAGATTACGAACGCGGCTTGATCGATTGGAAGAACGCACTGGTAACATGGAGCGGCAGTTCAATAGTTTTGTTTTCCGAAGCGCCCGGCAATCAGCTGTCGAGAGTTTAGCCGCCGAGCAAAGATACCTGACTAACCTGCAGCGATCTTACGTAACGGCTGGAAGTTTGTCTCCCATGGAGTCGTCTGATAATACAGGTAGATGTGTTGACGTTTTTTTATGGCGAATAGATGGGGTCCAGTCATGGCTGGCAGATGCCGCAACAAAAAAAGATCAGAGTCATTATGGTCCGGCAGTCTATACAACAGACCGCTACTGTGTGTCCGGACAACTTTCTTCTTATGAACAAGCCAGTGCAAGAGGTTATCTCGGGGTCTATATTGCTGTGTGGAAAGGTCAATACGATGAGCAGATTCGCTGGCCAATGAATAAGATGATCTCGGTGTGTCTGATTGATCAAAATGACCCTGCCAAACGTGCAGGGGGAATGTTTGCCTCTGAGGAGAAGCCAGGCTTCCAAAAACCGCAAAAGCGGGTAAATAGCGGATGGGGCTTTTCTAAATTTTTGGCACTGAATGATCTGAGCAATCCTGAAATTGTGCAAAATGACTCTCTGCATATAACGATTAAACTTGAGGATCCCTCACCTGGCTCTGGTGCATCAGAACGGCATCATTAAATATATAAAAGTCTGCTATGTTCATGGCTCATTCAATAAAAACAGGTAGTACCTATGTCACTGGAAGCCAAGGTAAACGCTCTCGACTATGCGTTCCAGGAAAACAACAAAATCCTTGAGGCGACTCACGGAGTTGTATCCCTGATCCTCAATGAACAACGTGAGAAGTTCAAAAAGGTTGATGCATTTATTGCAGAACAAAAAGCATTCAACAAAGAGGTTAATGCGTTTATTGCAGAACAAAAAGTATTCAACAAATCGGTTGACCAGCGTTTCGACAAAACCGAAGAGTTGCTCATTCAAATCGTCAGCCACCTTGCCAGCAAGTAACACGCCACCTAACAACAGCAACAAGGGAAACAGTGCGCCTTACGCACAGGCATCATTTACTCAGCCTGTTCGTAATGTTCATCAAACGTAGACGGTCTGCATGGAAGAACTCTTCCGTCTACAACCAGAATCCAGTCACCCTTGCAGACAGCAGCATCCCCTATTTTTGGATTTTCCAAATAAAGCCGTTCTACCTTTATAAAAAGATAACTCATTCAGTGACGTGCAAACCCGTTTACTCGGATAGCTGCTGCCAGAATGCGGCAATCAGTGGATTCTTCAACTTCTTTTCCAGTACACACAGCCCCACTTGATAAGGCTTAAGTTCCGGACTGACGGTTAACACCTGAACCTTTCCAGCCAGCGGGCTGTTATTCAAGACAATCTCAGGAACCACACCAACACCAAAACCAAGGCTGACCATACTGACAATGGCCTCATTGCCAGCCACCTGGGCATAGATTTGTGGGTGCCTGCCATTAGCCTGAAACCAGGCATCCAGTCTTTGCCTTGCTATTCCCTGTTCCTGCAAAATCATGGGAATGCCTTCAAAGTCATCAACCAGCAGGGATTTGGCGTTAAGGGTTTCTGCCAGCCGGGATTCAACAGGGGCAATAAACCGTAGCGGTGAAACAGCTATTTGCTGAAATGCCAGTCCGGCAGGGAGGTTGTCAGGCCTGGCGGTAATGGCCAGGTCTTCCTGTTCGGTTAATACCCGTTGAATCGCTGGCTCAGGATCACCGGTATGCAGTTTGATTTCAATGCCCGGGTATTTTGGTCGAAACTGGCTGAGAATCTCATAGAGAAAGCTATAACTGGCGGTGACTGAGCAATACATGCTCAATGAGCCGTGAAGTTCCCCGGCACCAGCCACCAGTTCATGATGAATAATGTCCCATTGCGAGAGCGCTTCACGGGCATAAGCCTGAAATCGTTTGCCTTTTGGTGTGAGCGAGACACTTCGATTGTTCCTTTCAAACAGTGTCACCCCCAGCTGATCTTCCAGCTGCTTGATGTTGCGACTCAGGGTTGACGGGCTGACATGGCAAATAAGGCTGGCCCTGTTGAAATGCAGGGATTCCGCCAGTGCGAGGAACTGTTTCAGAGGGCGAAGGTCTATAGCCATAGAGAAATCAGGGTTATTTCATGTTTTGCAATTTTAAGTTGCAAATATATCACTAAATGCAACTATACGCAGAATTACCCATCGGTTATGGTGTACCCCACGTTGGGAGAGCGGCGACTGTGGGAAGCCGCTGTGTAAATAACAAGCCTAAATCCACCGGACCGGTGTTTTCTTTCAGGAGTTATTCGATGAAAGTTTATTACGATAAAGACTGTGACCTCTCCATTATCCGTGGCAAAAAAGTCTCTATCATTGGCTATGGCTCTCAGGGTCATGCCCACGCTAATAACCTGAAAGACTCTGGTGTTGAAGTAACGGTTGGCCTGCGTAAGGGCTCCTCTTCCTGGGCCAAGGCGGAAGCAGCGGGTCTCCTGGTGGCAGAAGTCCCCCAGGCTGTTGCCCAGGCTGATGTGGTTATGATTCTGACACCGGACGAGTTCCAGTCCCAGCTTTACCGGGAGGTGATTGAACCGAACCTGAAGCAGGGAGCGACCCTGGCTTTTGCCCATGGTTTCGCCATCCACTACAACCAGGTAGTACCCCGTGCTGATCTTGATGTCATCATGATTGCCCCCAAGGCACCGGGCCATACTGTGCGCTCAGAGTTCGTTAAAGGCGGCGGCATCCCAGACCTGATTGCTATTTTCCAGGATGCTTCCGGCCAGGCCAAAGACGTTGCGCTCTCCTACGCGTCAGGTGTCGGCGGTGGTCGTACCGGTATCATCGAAACGACGTTTAAAGATGAAACGGAAACCGACCTTTTTGGTGAACAGGCCGTGCTTTGTGGCGGTGCTGTTGAGCTGGTCAAAGCCGGTTTTGAAACCCTGACGGAAGCGGGCTATGCACCGGAAATGGCTTACTTTGAGTGTCTCCACGAACTCAAGCTGATTGTTGACCTGATGTACGAAGGCGGTATCGCCAATATGAACTACTCCATCTCTAACAATGCGGAGTACGGTGAGTATGTGACCGGTCCACGGGTTATCAACGACGAGTCCCGCAAGGCAATGCGTGAAGCACTGAAAGATATTCAGAACGGTGAGTATGCCAAGAAGTTTATCTCTGAAGGTGCTCTGAATTATCCATCCATGACCGCCTATCGTCGCAACAATGCGGCCCACCCGATTGAGAAAGTGGGTGCCCAGCTGCGGGAAATGATGCCCTGGATCACCGCGAACAAGCTGGTTGATAAAGAGAAAAACTAAGACTGGGTAGTTAGAGTTGTCGCTTGAAAAAACAGGATATTTCGCAAGAAATATCCTGTTTTTCGTTGAAGATAAGGAGCCGAAAATCAGGGCTGCTTGAGCGCTTGAATAAACTGCCGTGACTGGTCAATGGAAACCTGCATATCACTGATCAGGCGATCAATATCCGCCTTGATGGTGTTGAACTCTCCTTTCAATGCGCTGATGGCCCGGGCATTCAGGTTATGCTTCAGATAAAGTACCTGATCCTGAAAGGCATCCAGCACCGGCTGCATCCGTTGTTCAGATTTTTCCAGACTGACCATCATTCGCTGATACTGACGTCGGGTGTCTTTCAGCTTCTGGGCACTGGCCCTGCGCAGGCTATCGCTCTTGTAGAGATTGAGTTCGTCTTCCCATTCGTCAAACAGTGCATCAGACACACTCTGGACGCTGGCAATGCGGTCTCTTACTCGCTCTGCAGCGGCCAGGCTGTCCTGATATTCTGAGTTAAGGTCATTGTAGGCAGCTTCCAGGTCGCCACCCTCAAAGTTGATAACACTCTGGAATTGCTCCAGTGCACTTTGGAATTGCACCTGTGCCTGCTCCTGTGCAGTTTGGGTATCTTCAATGCGATCCACCATAATATCGCGCTTATGGATGCCTACTTTTTCCATGGCGCTGTAATAAGTGCTCTGGCAACCGGCCACCAGGAGCGTCGCTACGAACAGGGTGGCTGTCTTTAGTGTTGCAGTTTTCATCGGTGGTTCTTCTCAATGGCGTCGATCAGTTCTTTGTTGCGTTTGTCGGCCAAATGGCTATTCACCACAAACAACGCATGGATAACACCCGGCAACCAGGCACATAAGGTAAGGATAATATTCAAGATCACTTGAAATGGCTTACCGCAGAGTAGCACAGCCAGCGGCGGTAAAATAATGGCCAGAAAATAGCGCATAACCTGTCAACCTGTTCACTAATTAACTATTGCCCGATTTTGTATCACAATGCTTTTTTGGCATAAACCGGCCATTTTCAGCATTTCACAACCCATGGTGGTTTGGCAAACACTGTGCTCAATAACCCGTTATGGTTGGGAGCATAGCAATGCTGGTTATCCTTGGGGGAATGGGGCCACTGGCCACCGTGGATTTTATGCAGAAAGTGATCGCCCTGAGTCTGGCGAACAGCGATCAGGAGCATTTGCCGATGTTGGTACAGAAATCAAGCTTTACCGAAATGATGTTCGTCTGCACGCTGGCGCTGAGCGGTTCTGGTCTGCACTTGGTAAACGATGTCAGAGAGGGTGGTTACTGACCTAATGTTTGATCTCATGGTGTCCCTCAAAAAGCGTATTCGTGATACAGTCTCACGCTGATTCTGTAATGATGAGCAGATGCACCAATGACTGAGAAAATGGAAAAGCCGGAGAGTAATAAAGATGCCGTCGACGGTTTTTTTCCTGTAGACGAGCATGAAGAAGAAGTGATTGAAGAAGGGCAGGCGATTCGTCGCAAAGGGATCTACCTGTTACCCAATCTTTTCACCACCGGCAACCTGTTTTGTGGTTTTTACGCCGTTATCGCTGCGCAGGCGGGTCATTTTTCCCTGGCCTGTATTGCCGTATTTGTCGCCATGATTCTGGATGGTCTGGATGGTCGTGTCGCCAGGATGACCAACACCATGAGCAAGTTTGGTGAGCAGTATGACAGCCTGGCGGATATGGTCACCTTTGGTGTTGCCCCGGCCATGGTAGTTTTCAGCTGGGCGCTGCAGGATCTTGGCAAGTTTGGCTGGATGATTGCGTTTGTCTATGCGGCTTGTGCAGCCCTGCGACTGGCCAGGTTTAATGCCCAGATTGAAGTCACCGACAGTCGCTACTTTACCGGCCTGGCCAGTCCGGCGGCGGCAGCGGTAGTGATTGGTATGGTATGGGCACTAAGTGACTTTGGCCTGGATGGTGAGTCCACCTTCATTGCCATACTTGGTGCGCTGATTACCGGTGGGGCTGGTGTCCTTATGGTCAGCAATATTCGTTATCAGAGCTTCAAGAAGATTGATCTGAGAGGTCGGGTACACTTTGTGTTCCTGCTGGTGATGGTTCTGGCCTTTGCCGTGGTGTTTATGGACCCGCCCCGTACACTGCTGATGATCTTTCTGGCGTATGCCTGTTCTGGCCCAATCACCGCCATCTGGCGGCTTGGGGAAGACAAGAGTGATCACGAAGGAATGGTTTAGATTTTCTTCGATTTTTTATAAAGCCAGCATTGCTGGCTTTTTTTATACCTGAGATCCGTGAGTGCTTGAGCTCTTTAATTTCCCTTGGCATTATGAGGAAAATTCGGCCATTGGTGTGATCACCTCTCCAGAATGACCGCAATAAAAGCAGTGTTTGGTAAGGAGATATCATGCTACTGAAAATAAAAAAACATTCAGATATCGGCAGTAGTGAAATTACACCCGAGCATATCTATCATGACCGACGACGTTTTATGCAGCAGTCCGGGCGTTTTGCCCTGGCCGGGCTGGGGTTGATGTTGGCAGGGTGCTCCCAGGAAGGCGAAGCCAAGGCCATTAGTAAACAACCACAAGACGGTGTTATTCCTTCTCAGCCGGGTCCCGAATGGCTAAAAAAGCAAGTTCTTGCATTTAACCCTGACGTTTATACGACAACTGAAGCACTTACACCACATCAAGTGGTTACTTCCTACAATAACTTTTACGAGTTTGGCACAGGGAAAGGTGATCCGCTCAGGAATGCTCATTCTCTGAAAACCGATCCATGGTCGGTGGTGGTGGAAGGTGAGGTTGCCAAGCCTGGTCGCTACCATCTGGAAGATATTCTCAAGCCTCACGGGATGGAAGAGCGCATCTATCGGCTGCGATGTGTTGAAGCCTGGTCCATGGTGATCCCCTGGATTGGTATCCCGCTGGCCAATATCCTTAAGCAGTTTGAGCCGACGTCCAAAGCCCGTTTTGTCGAGTTTACCACACTGCATGACCCTGAGCAGATGCCGGGGCAGAAGGCATCCTTTGGCTCTCTGGACTGGCCTTATGTTGAAGGGCTGAGAATCGATGAAGCCATGAACCCGCTGACCCTGATGGCGACCGGGCTATACGGCGATATCTTGCCCAATCAGAATGGTGCGCCGTTCCGGCTGGTGGTGCCCTGGAAGTATGGTTTCAAAAGCATCAAATCCATAGTGAAAATTCGTCTGACCGAACAGCAGCCGAAAACCACCTGGGAAACCTCAGCACCTCAGGAGTACGGGTTCTATGCCAATGTAAACCCGGCGGTTGATCACCCTCGCTGGAGCCAGAAACATGAACGACGGTTGCCAGGCACACTGCTGGCACCTAACCGGATTGAGACTCAGCCTTTTAATGGCTACGGCGAAGAAGTTGCTGACTTATACAAGGGCATGGATTTAACACGCTTTTACTGAGTTGTATAAAGGATAGGGCTATGGATCGGGTTGCCAACATCAAGCTTGCTGTATTTCCTCTCAGCCTTTTTCCACTAGCCGATCTGATCATAAAGGCTCTGGAAAACAATCTGGGGCCAGACCCTGCCAGCGCTCTTACCCACGGGCTGGGAGAGTGGGCATTAATATTTTTGCTCTTATCGCTGGCTATCTCACCAGCACGACGGCTGACGGGTATAGGAAAACTGATCCGGTTCCGGCGGATGCTGGGTTTATTCGCCTTATTCTATGCGGTTTTGCATCTATTGGCTTACCTGGCTTTTATGCTGTCCTGGGAATGGCTGACACTGTTAGAAGACCTTTATAAGCGTTCTTATATTATTGTCGGTGCTTTTTCACTATCGATTCTGGTTGCGCTGGGTGTGACTTCAACAAAAAAAATGATGAAGCGGCTGGGTAAGCAGTGGCTTCAATTGCATCGACTGGTCTACGTTGCTGCTGTTCTTGCGGTTATTCATTTTCTCTGGCTGGTTAAAAGTGACTATACGGAACCTGTCATTTATGGCGCTTTACTGGCGATCCTGTTGCTACTGAGGGCCCGGGTGTTTTCTTTTGGCAGAAAGCGGTAGCTATATTTTCAAGTGTTGTAAATAAGATTCATTTTTATTTGCATTATGGTAGTGTTCGGTCTGCTGTATCGGGAGACTGAAACATGGGTTCGAGTAGTGCATTAAAAAAACTAAAAAAGCTCGGTAAAAAGTCAGCCAAACTGCAAACCAGATCATGGATGCAACTGCAGGCACTGGCTGGAAGACAAAGTGTTGGTGTTGCAGAAAAGGTTCAGGTGTTCTCACCTGAGGTAAAATCCATTGTTCAGGATGCTGTCGTCAGCGCTGCCAGAGAACTGGCTGCGCCATGCAATCCATTGATTTCCTGGTTTCAGGAAGGCAACGATGCACCATTTGCTTCAGTTGGTGCCTCTTCTGATTCTCTACAGTCGGCAGTGGAAAAACCCCGGCGTGAACAGTCCATACTGCACATTCCTCTGAAAACCCCACCCTGTAAACAATGTCCGGCAAAAGCCAACGGCATTTGTAAATGTGCCGCTAAAAAGTTTGGGGCTACAGGCTCATAATAACCCGGCTGACGGAGGGGCCCACCAGACGCGTTAAGCCCAGGCCAACCATACCTCTGGCAAAGGTCTTTGTGCCGGAAACAACGGCGTTTTCAATAAAGGAGGGGCGTCCATCCGATTGTAGCCAGCCATTACTGTCCAGAATATCCAGCAGACTTTTACTGTCCAGTTCATTGCTATCAAATTGAATGGCCACTGAACCTGCATGTCGTTTATGGGTCACACGCTGTATGGCGTTGATCTTGCCAAGTTTGGCAATAAGCCTGCTGACATTTTCAGGATTCTGGCGAATATAGTCAGATCGAATCCTAACTCTTTGATTTGTTTGATGAATGTAAGTATTCATAAGCACTTTAGTGTTACTGATAATTATTATCATTCGCGACACTATCATCACTGTTGATTTAAATCAAAAAAAGAGTAAATATTTTTCGTCGTACAATCACCGCACCGCTGTTTCCTCTGTATTGGTGGTATATTCCGGCCCATGCAAAAGCACATCAAACAAGCCCTGATGCTACGGCGATGGGTGTCAATCGGTCATCATTTTCCCGGGCGAATTCGTCTTAAGTACAAGCTGGGTATCTTGACAAAACTGGCAGGTTTTAAAGCAGCGGATATCGAAACGGTGCTTTCTGATATTCCCGCCTTCAAGAATTACATACTAAACTGTGCCACTGACAGCATAGTGATTGATTACGATGCAGAGATCATTAACCCACAATGGCTTGATGAATTGTTTTGTGAATCTGAAGCCGATGCTGCACAGGCCTGTTATCAGATAGCCAGATGTCTGGAACTGGATGGAAGTCGCCATGAGTAACGATGCAAAGAAGGCAGCGGAAGAGTCAGCCTTCAGGCACTATGACAATATGCCGCCCAGCGGAATGCCGCCCAGCGGAATGCCGCCCAGCGGAATGCCGCCCAGCGGGGCCTACGGATACGCAGGCTATGGCCCTTATGCCGCCGCACCAATGGGACAAATGCCTTATCCGCCACCTCACCCTTATTATGGACACCCGGGTTACCCCCATAGCCATTACCATCACCCGGCCATGATGCCTCCACCGCCATACTGGCCAGGCTATCAGCCCGATAGGTCACCGCAAAGTGCGCCTCCACCCGCTCATCCACTGACTGAGCAGGCTCAGGCTGTGGTGGAAAATGCCCTGGGAGAAGACGCCGGGATGTTTAAAGAATTACTGGGCACTCTGGGTGTTAATGACCGGGAATTCTGGAAAGGGGCTATGATCGGCGCAGCTGCGGCATTGCTTCTGGGTAATGAAAATGTGCGTGGTAAATTGCTGGAAATGCTGGCGGGTGCCGGCAGTATGCTCAAAGGGGCAGGCGCTGGAACACCGGAGTCAGCTGAACACAATAACTCAGAGGAAGTCAGATAATGAATGATAAGCGCTTCTGGCAGGGGGCTCTGGTTGGTGCTGCTGCCACACTTTTGCTGACCAATGACAAGGTGCGTGGAAAGCTTGTCGATTTGGTGACTGGCGCTGGCAATATGGTCAAAAGTAGCGGTTCTGCTGTTAAGGAAAAAGCCAGTCACACGGTTGATTCCGTCCGGGAAAATGTAACCACCGGTGGTGAAATTTTCCGTGATACCTATGCGGCGGGTAAACAGGGCTTTCAGGCGTCGGTAAAAAAACATCAATCGCCAAAAGAGCAGCCAGATGTTGAACCGGTGATTGAAATCGTTGAGGTAGAAGCCTCTGCCAACGAGAAACCCGCTCAACCGGAGTGATCCTGATGAGCAATGCAAACAAGAAACTCAGCACCGCCAGCCGGGCAATGATTGCCGGTGCCATGGTGGGTGGCGGAGCATCGGTGATCAGTCGCTGGAATACCTATAAGGCGGGCGACGTGGATACCCATGAACTGGCCAGGGGGGCGGTCAAAGCCGCCCTGCAGGCGGGCGCAGTCAGTGGCGTGACAACTTATGCGGCGGAAAAGATGGCAGGCCGCCCAGTCCTGTCAATGCTGACTCTGGTTGCCGCAGGCACCGCTGGCCTCTATTTAATGGATCAATTGTTGGACAGTAAAAAGCATGACCCGTCATAACCCTTACTATGGCTATAACGCCTACGGCCACTCTCAGTCAGGTGACGTAAGCCGGGAACCAGCTTACCGTCAGCAGAACAGTAAAACCCACTTTGTTATGGGGCTG
The DNA here is from genome assembly GCF_002864045.1 of Endozoicomonas acroporae. Classification (GTDB taxonomy): domain Bacteria; phylum Pseudomonadota; class Gammaproteobacteria; order Pseudomonadales; family Endozoicomonadaceae; genus Endozoicomonas; species Endozoicomonas acroporae. The sequence goes on along the minus strand of NZ_PJPV01000206.1, from coordinate 2,817 downwards.
GCGGCTGGGGCTGCTGTTGCCTATCTGCTCTCGAATAAAAAATTCAGAGAGGGTATGGCGACCACGGGAGAAAAAGCCTGGTCTGCTGTTCGTGGAGAAGTTGAAGAGCTGAAAGAGCGTCTGGAAGATACTCAGGCTGAACTTGAGTATTACCGCAATCTCCACAAAGGCGACAAATGACTGTTTTGCAGGTTAAGCATCACTTGCCAGGACGCATTCGCTTCAAAATCGCCGTATTGCAGGAATACCCGGATACCGGCGCATGGATCAAGCAAGCGTTGTTGAGTATTCAGGGGCTGCATGATATCCGCGTTAATGAAGCGGCGTGTTCAATCGTTGTTCACTACGATACGCAGCTGCTGGATGCAAAGACAATCAGTGCCCGCTTATCTCAGCTCGATCTGGATAAAGCTGAGCAGGAAGAAAGTGAGCATGAATTTACCCGTGGCGATATCGCCCTGAATATCCTTGGAACGCTGGTGGCCGCATTGCTTCCAAATAAATGGGGAAGCCTGCCCACTGCTGCGCTGATTGCACCGGCCATGATCGAAGGCTTGTCTGACCTTGCAGAGCGCAGGGTTTCCGTTGAGGTGCTTGATGCCATTGCTATTGGGCTCTCTTTCTGGCGGGGCGATTATAAAACCGCCATGATGACCCAGAGCCTGATCAGCCTTGGCGAATATATGGAGCAGAAAACCAGCCGTAACAGTGACCAGCTGCTGGCAGATCTGATGCGTCCGCAGGAAAGTGAGGTATGGCGGATCAATGGTGCTGGTCACCGGGAGTTGATTCAGTCAGGTGCATTGCAGGTTGGCGACCTGATTGAGCTGCAGCCGGGTTCAGCAATACCGGCTGATGGCGTTGTGATATCCGGTGCTGCGTTTATTAATCAATCGACGTTGACCGGAGAGAATGTGCCTGTCCGCCGTGAAGAAGGTGCGCTGGTTTATGCGGGTACCACTGTCCACGATGGCACGGTTTCAGTCCGGGTTGAGAAGGTAGGGAGTGAGGCGACCACAGCCCGGATTGCCCAACTGATTTATGAATCACTTAGTGAAAAAAGCGAAATCCAGCAGGTTACCCAGGATATGGCTGATCGCCGGGTGAACATTACCCTGGCCATGGGAGCCGTCGTGTTTGCCCTCACTCAGGATATTAATCGGGTTGCCTCGGTATTCCTGGTGGATTATTCCTGTGCTCTCAGGCTCAGCACACCGGTAACGTTCAAATCCATCATGTTCCGTGCGGCTCAAAATGGCATTTTGTTGAAGGGGGGTAGTGCTATTGAAAAGCTGGTGACCGTGGATACCTGTGTATTTGATAAAACAGGAACACTGACTTACAGCGATATGGAAGTTACGGACGTTGTTCCTCTGTGCAATAACAACACAGGCCGTGATCTCTTGGCTATTGCAGCTTCCGTTGAGGAGCACAGCAATCACCCATTATCCAAGGCTATTGTTAACGCTGCCTGTCATCACGATCTACCGCATATTGAACATGGTGAAGTTGAGTATGTTATAGCTCATGGTCTCAAAAGTACTATGGACGACTACTGCCTTATGATGGGTAGCCGCCACTTTCTTGAAGAACATGAGTCCGTAGATTTTACGTCCTATGAAGATGAAATAATCAAATATGAGGAAATGGGGCGGCATCTGATCTTTATTTCCCATGACAAGAAACTCATTGGCATGATCGGGTTAAAGGATCATCTTCGGGAAGATGCGGTTGCGACACTAAGTGAGCTGCGTAACCTCGGTATTCATGAGTTGATTATGATTACCGGTGATCGTGTCGCGAAAGCTCAGATACTGGGTGATGAATTACAGTTGAATCAGGTATATGCAGAGGTAACACCCGACAGCAAATCAGCCATTGTCGAGCAGTTAAAAGCATCTGGTCGAAAAGTGATGTTTGTGGGGGATGGTGTCAATGACGCACCAGCGTTGACGATGGCTGATGTTGGTATAGCCATGTGTGAAGGTACTGAACTGGCAAGACAGGCTGCGGATGTCGTACTGTTGAAAGATAAACTTTATGGCGTTGCTGAAACCCGGCAATTGGCTCAGCTGGCGATGTCGACCATTCAAAGTAATATCAAACTGGCTGAGTATATTAATAGTGGCATCATGCTGGCCGCTGCCATGGGCTGGCTGAGTCCGGCAGTCAGTGCGTTACTGCATAATGGTACAACGCTGGCAGTGCTTGGGCGCTCAGTCGCTTTAAAGAGGCCCCGATAACGACTGCATAATAGTGAAATGTCGTATACGTGCTAACCGAGGGTTGGCACAGTCATTCAATTGCGTATAATGCGCCTCACTTCCACGGACTGACTCAAACGGTCATCCACGGATCGGCAGAATGAATGTTCGTCGCTGACCGGGAAGTGCGGTTTGAAAATGGGTTGTTTGGATTGAATGAAAAACAACCGGTTGACAAATCAAACTGGCGCGGTAATATGCGCCTCCGCTGACAGGGCTTCGGGCAACGTTAGCGAGTTGGAAAGCTTCTGAAAAATGATCGCTTGACAACGAAAGCCGCCACGGTAAGATAGGCGGCCTTGCTTTCGGTGGTCGGTTGGTAGTTGCCAGTGACCAGTTATGCAAAGCAAGCGTTCTTTAACAAGATATCAGACAATTCGTGTGGGCGCTTGTGCGATTGCATCGGTAACAAAGCTTCGGCTTTGAACACTTTAAGATGCTTAATTGATCAAGCGAACATACCTGTAAATTCATGTACGTTTAATTGTGACATTGAGTCGTTGTTTTGTTCTTAGGAATAAAATGACAAAACGATTTAAACTGAAGAGTTTGA
>NZ_PJPV01000205.1 GCF_002864045.1 Endozoicomonas acroporae | reverse complement strand
TCCCCTCCCTTCCATCAGAAGAACCGTTTTCATATTCAAGGCAGTGCCAGCGTTGAACACCTGTTGCCCATGCAGCTCGCCCCGGATAATTTGAAAATAACGGATTGATGACATCAGGGGTAGATGAGTATCCCCAACCGTGTGGTGTTATCGACATTTCAGCAGAATGAACTTCTGAACAGAGCAGCAGTCTGCTTTTTATATTCTCATGAATTAATGAAATATAATTATGCATAAAACCTCTGCTGGCATCAGTGGTCAATACGCAAGATCAGATAATAATTACCACCAACCGGATGACCATGCCGCGTCTTCAAAGCCAGGACAATATAGACATGCCACAGTCAGAAAGAGGGATAATATCCCCCGCACTACTCCGGGACGCAATGAATTTTACCACTCTTCTGCCCCATATTTTGCCCAAAACCTGCCGTGCCGTTCAATAAACCCTGCTCAAGATTTCAATGCCCTCATCAAACAGGAAGTCATGGATGATCTGATGAGTAAATCGGATCATTTCGGTTATCGTTATGATGGGAAAAATCACAGTCAATACGCCAATTCAATTAAGAGATACACGTTAGCTTCGCAAAGCCCCTTAACCCGAGTGGAACAAAGCCAGCTGATGATTTTTTTGCAAAATTATACCACCACACGGCGTTGGAGCTGGCGAAGCCTGACAACAACACTTTACTCATTTACTTCAGCGGGTGTTTTTACCCCTCATAAACCCGTGGATGAGCGTGTCAGGCACACTCAGGTTGCCTTATTGTCCACGCTACTTGATGCAATCATATTCAAGTGCAATCAAAAACCTCAAGCCCGGGACATTGATGCCTGGGGAATCGCCAACCTGCTGTGGGCCATGGCAAAACTGGTAGACAACGGGCAGGAGCACACACCAGGGCTCCAAGAGGCCGTGGCCGCGTTATTGCCCCACGTGAAAGCACAGGTGGACCAATTTATTCCTCAGGGCATTGCCATCCTGCTGTGGGCCATGGCGAAACTGGTTGAACACGGGCTGGAGCAGACACCAGAGTTCAAAGAGACCGTGGCCGCGCTGTTGCCCCACGTGAACGCACAGAAGGACCAGTTTAAAGCTCAGGGAATCGTCAACCTGCTGTGGGCCATGGCGAAACTGGTAGACAGCGGACAGGAGCGAACACCATGGCTCAACGAGGCTATGACCGCGCTGCTGCCCCCTGTGAACGCACAAAAAGATCAATTTAATGCTCAGGGGATCGCCAACCTGCTGTGGGCCATGGCGAAACTGGCAGTCAACGGGAAGGAGCGGACTCCAGGGCTCAATGAGGCCGTGGCTGCGCTGTTGCCACATGTGAACATACAGAAAGCGAACTTTAAACCACAGGGAATCGCCAACCTGCTGTGGGCCATAACAAAACTGGTTGAACACGGGCTGGAGCGAACACCAGCGCTCAAAGAGGCTCTGGTTACATTGTTGCCCCGGGTGAACGCACAGAAAGCCAAACTTAACCCGCAGGAAATCGCCAACCTGCTGTGGGCCATGGCAAAGCTGGTGGACAACGGGCTGGAGCAGACAACAGATCTCAGGGAGGCCTTAGCGGCGCTATTGCCCCACGTGAACGCACAGAAAACGAACTTTAAACCACAGGGTATCGCCAACCTGCTGTGGGCCATGGCGAAACTGGTGGACAACGGGCTGGAGCTGACAGCAAGGCTCAACGAAGTCGTGACCGCATTGCTGCCCCGCGTGAACGCAAAGAAAGAACAATTTATTCCTCAACATATTGCCAACCTGCTGTGGGCCATCGCGAAACTGGTGGACAACGGGCTGGAGCAGACACCAGAACTCAACGGGGCCGTGGCCGCGCTGTTGCCACACATGAACGCACAGAAAGCTAACTTTAACCCGCAGGAAATCGCCAACCTGCTGTGGGCCATGGCAAAACTGGTGGACAACGGGCAGGAACGGACGCCAGAGTTCAATGATGTTGTGGCCGCCCTGTTGCCCCATGCAAACGCACAAAAAGCTCATTTTACCCCCCAGGAAATCGCCAACCTGCTGTGGGCCATAGCGAAACTGGTAGACAGCAAAAAGGACCAGACACCTGAGTTCAATGAGGCTGTGGCTGCGCTGTTGCCCCACGTGAAGGCACTGAAGGACCAATTTAATCCTCAAGGTATCACTAACCTGCTGTGGGCCATGGCAAAACTGGGTGAACTCATTGAGCTGAACGAGTTTACCTCCACGTGCGAATCGCTTGTCTTCCGAATCCGTGAAACTCCCCGGCTCTCTCAGCAAGCCATATTGATGGCTCTCTGGGGCGTCATGGTATGCTGTGCCAGGTTATCTCTGGTCGCCACTGCCAATAAAAATAATGCGCTTGAAAAACACATGGATGACCTGTTTACGCGCCTGGGAAATACATCCCCCGACAATGAAGATGATCAATCCATCATGGCCATGGCCGCAAGTTGGCTGGGCAGAAGGTGTCCGATCATCCCCCATTACCAGACAAGCATTTCAAAACCTCAATCCAATTTCCGTGATCAACTCCAATCATCCATTCCCTCTTTAAAGATTGAAGAAGAAAAGAGTCTGAACTCATTGCCTCCGGTTGACCTGCTACTGCCAGATCACAACATTGTTATTGAAATTCAGGGACCATCTCATTACGCAAGTGCTGATTTCAAAACCAGGAATGGTTCGACTCTGCTGAAAATCGCACTGCTGAAAAAATCAGGATTTGAAGTCATTGAAATCCCGGCTAGCATACTTTGGAATCAGGATTTAATGAAATTATATATTGATCAAATAAAGACCAGGGTAGGCATCCCACCACAGGGTCATTCTGTATCACTTAACAGAGATGAGGCATACGTTACTACCGATAAAAGACGGCAAGAACACAGTTACTTAACCGCCAAAGAACCTGCAGAAGAGCAAACAAGTAAACCAAAAAGGAGAAAAAGGAAAAAAAGGACGAGAAAAAAGCCAGTAATCCCCTCCCTTCCATCATGATTCAAGAACCGTTTTCATATTCAAGGCAGTGCCAGCGTTGAACACCTGTTGCCCATGCAGCTCGCCCCGGATAATTTGAAAATAACGGATTGATGACATCAGGGGTAGATGAGTATCCCCAACCGT
>NZ_PJPV01000204.1 GCF_002864045.1 Endozoicomonas acroporae | reverse complement strand
CCAATTTATTCCTCAGCATATTGCCAACCTGCTGTGGGCCATGGCGAAACTGGTCGACAACGGGCAGAGGCGGACACCCGAGCTTAACGAGGCCGTGGCCGTGCTGTTGCCCCATGTGAACGCACAGAAAGACCAATTTATTCCTCAGCATATTGCCAACCTGCTGTGGGCCATGGCGAAACTGGTGGACAACGGCCAGGTGCAGACACCAGAGTTCAAAGATGCCACAGCCGCCCTGTTACCCCACGTGAACTCACAGAAAGCAAACTTTAAACCACAGGAAATCGCCAACCTGTTTTGGGCCATGACGAAACTGGTGGACAACGGGCTGGAGCAGACACCAGAGATCAAAGAGACTGTGGCCGCGTTATTACTCCTCGTGAACATACAGAAAGCTAACTTTAAACCACAGGAAATCGCCAACCTGCTTTGGGCCATGGCGAAACTGGTGGACAACGGGCTGGAGCAGACACCAGAGATCAAAGAGACTGTGGCCGCGTTATTACTCCTCGTGAACATACAGAAAGCTAACTTTAAATCACAGGAAATCGCCAACCTGCTTTGGGCCATGGCGAAACTGGTGGACAACGGGCAGGAGCGGACACCCGGGCTTAACGAGGCTGTGGCCGGACTATTGCCCCACGTGAACGCACAGAAAGCTAACTTTAAACCACAGGAAGTCACCAACCTGCTGTGGGCCATGGCGAAACTGGTGGAAAACAGCCAGGAGCAGACACCAGAGTTCAACGATGCCGTGGCCGCGCTGTTGCCCCAAGTGAACGCACAGAAAGACCAATTTAATGCCCAGCATATCGCCAACCTGCTGTGGGCCATAGCAAAACTGGGTGAGCTCGTTGAGCTAAACGTGGTTATCTCTACGTTCGAATCTCTTGTCTACCGAATCAGTAAAAAACCTCAGCTCTCTATGCAAGATATATCGATGTCTCTCTGGGGAGTAATGGTCTGCTGTGCCAGGTTGTTTCTGGTCTCCAATGCCAACAAAAATCACGTGCTTGAAAAGCACATGGATGACCTGTTTACCCGTCTGGAAAATACATTCCTGCACAATGAAGAGGATCAACACAACATTGCCCAGGCCGCAAGTTGGCTTGGCAGAGCGTGTCCGGTCATCACCCATTACCAGACAATCGTTTCAAAACGTCAATCCGACTTCCGCAATCAACTCCAATCATGCATGCCATCTTTGAAGATTGAAGAAGAAAAGAGTCTGAACTCATTACCGCCGGTTGACCTGCTACTGCCAGATCACAACATGGCGATTGAAGTTCAGGGACCGTCTCATTACGTAGGAGGTGACTTCAAAACCAGGAATGGCTCGACTCTGCTGAAAATCGCACTACTGAGGAAATCAGGATTTGAGGTTTTTGAAATCCCGGTTAACCAGCTTGGGAACCCGGATTCAATGAAACGATGTATTGATCAAATAAAGACCAGGGTAGACATCCTGCCACAGGGTCATGGCTCTGTATCACTTAAAAGAAGCTGGGCAGATGAAAGATACGTTGCTGCCGATAAAGGATGTCGACCCTCAGATCAGGGTTACTTAACTGCCGAAGAACATTCAGAGGAGCAAACAGGCAAACCAAGTAGCAAAAGGAAAAGAAAAAACAGCCAGTAAGCTCTTCCCTTCCATCATGACTCATGAACCGTTTTCAAATTTCAGAAAAGGAATTCCAGTGTGGAACCCATGCGTTCTATAAATCTCGCCCCGGGTGATTTGAAAATAACGGATTGCTGGCATCAGGAATAGATGCGCTTTTCCAACCGGTTACGTCTATGGCTATTTCAGCAAAATGAACTTCTGAGCAGAACAGCAGTCTGTTTTTTATATTTTCATGAATTAATGAAATGTAATTATGGATAGAAGCTCTGCTGGTATCAGTGGTAAATACGCAAGATCCGATAAAGATTACAACCAGCTGGATAACCATGCCGCATCTTCAAGGCGTGGCCGATATAGACATGCCACAGTCAGACAATGGGATAATCCCCCGCGCACTACTCCGAGTGGTAATGAATTTTACCGATCTTCCGGCACACGCTCTTCTCAATATCTGCAGTATCGTTCAGTAAACCCTGCTCAGGATTTTAAAGCGCTCATCAAACAAGAAATAATGGCTGGCCTGTTGAGTACATCTGATCGTTTCGGTCACTCCTATGACGGGAGAAATCACAGTCAATATGCCAGCTCAATTAAAAAATACACGTCAGCTGCTAAAAGGCCATTAAATCAAGCGGAACAAGGCCAGCTGATACGTTTTCTGCAAAATTTTACCGCAACACGGAGTTGGAGTTGGCGAAGCCTGTCAACAACACTTCATTCATTTACATCAGCGGGTGTTTTTACCCCTCATAAACCCATGGATGAAGGTACAAAGCTTACTCTAGCAGCCTTATTGTCAACGTTACTTGATGCAATAATATTCAAGTGCCATCAAACACCTGAAGCCAGTGGTCTTGATGCCCAGGGAATCGCCAACCTGCTGTGGGCCATGGCAAAACTGGTGAGCAATGGACAAGAGTGGACATCAGGGCTCAAAGAGGCCCTGGCTGCGCTGTTGCCCCACGTAAACGCACAGAAAGACCAATTTATTCCTCAGCATATCGTCAACCAGCTGTGGGCCATGGCGAAACTGGTAGGAAACGGACAGGAGCAAACACCAGGACTCAAAGAGGCCGTGACCGCGCTGTTGCCCCACGTGAACGCACAGAAGGACCAATTTAATGCTCAAGGCATTGTCAACCTGCTGTGGGCCATGGCGAAACTGGTGGGCAACGGACATGAACAGACACCACAACTCAATGGGGCCATGACCGCCCTGTTGCCCCACGTGATCGCACAGAAGGACCGATTTAATGCTCAGGGCATTGTCAACCTGCTGTGGGCCATGGCGAAACTGGTGAACAACGGTCAGGAGCAGACACCAGGATTCAACGAGGCCGTTGCCGCACTGTTGCCCCGCGTGAATGCACAGAAAGCTCACTTTACACCACTGGGAACCACCAACCTGCTGTGGGCCATGGCGAAACTGGTAGACAATGGGCAGGAGCGAACACCAGGGCTCAACAAGGCCGTGGCCGTGTTATTGCCCCTCGTGCACGAACAGCATGACCAACTTAATACTCAGGGAATCGCCAACCTGTTGTGGGCCATGGCGAAACTGGTGGACAATGGGCAGGAGCGAACACCAGGGCTCAACAAGGCCGTGGCCGCGCTGTTGCCCCACGTGAATACACAGAAAGTTCAATTTAATGCCCAGGATATTGCCAGCCTGCTATGGACCATGGCGAAACTGGTGGACAACGGGCAGGAACGGACACAAGGGCTGAAAAAGGCTGTGGCCGCGCTGTTGCCCCACGTGAGCACACATAAAAACCAATTTAATGCCCAGGGAATCGCCAATCTGCTGTGGGCCATGGCGAAACTGATGGACAACGGGCAAGAGCTAACAAAAGGGCTTATAGAGGCCGTAGCCGCGCTGTTGCCCCAAGTGAACGTACAAACAGCTAACTTTAAACCCCAGGAAATCACCAACCTGCTGTGGACCATGGCGAAACTGTTGGACAACGGGCAGGAGCAGACACCAGATTTCAACAAGGCTGTAGCTGTGCTGTTACCTTGTGTGAACGGACAGAAAGACCAATTTATTCCTCAGCATATCGCCAACCTGCTGTGGGCCATAGCGAAACTGGTGGACCACGGCCTGGAGCAAATACCCGGGCTCAACAAGGCCATGGCCGCGCTATTGCCCCACGTGAATGCTCAGAAAGACCAATTCAATGCCCAGGATATTGCCAATCAGCTGTGGGCCATAGCGAAACTGGTGGACAAGGGGCAGGAACTGACACCCGGGCTCAACGAGACCGTGGCTGCGCTGTTGCCCCTCGTGAACGTAAAGAAAGACCGATTTATTCCTCAGCATTTCGCCAACCTGCTATGGGCCATTGCAAAACTGGTGGACAACGGGCAAGAGCTGACACCAGATATCAATGAGGCTGTGGCCCGGCTGTTGCTCCACGTGAACGCAAATAAAGACCAATTTATTCCTTCGCAAATCGTCAACCTGCTGTGGGCCATTGCGAAACTGGTGGACAACGGCCAGGAACAGACACCAGGGCTTAAAAAAGCTGTGGCCGCGCTGTTGCACCATGTACACGCAGAGAAAACCAACTTTACTCCAAAGGGAATTGCCAACCTGCTGTGGGCCATGGCGAAACTGGTGGAAAACGGGGAGTGGACACCAGGGCTTAAAGAAGCTTTGGCCGCGTTGTTGCCCCACGTGAACCCACAGAAACACCAATTTATTCCCAAGCATATCGCCAACCTGCTGTGGGCCATGGCAAAACTGGGTGAACTCGTTGAGCTGCACATGGTGACCTCTACGTTCGAATCGTTGCTCTGCCGATTCAGTGACAACCCTCAGCTCTCTCAGCAAGATATATTGATGTCTCTTTGGGGCGTAATGGTATGCTGTGCCAGGTTGTATCTAGACGTCAATGCTAATAAAAATAACGTGTTTGAAAAGCACATGGATGACCTGTTTGCTCGCCTGGAAAATACTCCCCCGGACAATGACAAGGATCAACGCGTCATTGCCATGGCCGCCAGTTGGCTTGGGAGAGCGAGTCCGATCGTCCCCCATTACCAGACAACCATTTCAAAACCTCAAGCCGACTTCCGCTATCAACTCCAATCATGCATGGCCGCTTTGAAGATTGAAGAAGAAAAGAGCCTGGACTCATTGCCTCCCGTTGACCTGCTACTGCCAGATCACAACATCGTTATTGAAATTCAGGGATCGTCTCATTACGTAAGTAATGATTTCAAAATCAGGAATGGTTCGACTCTGCTTAAAATTGCACTGCTGCAAAAATCAGGATTTGAGGTCATTGAAATACCGGTTAACCAGCTTTGGAGCCAGAATTCAATAAAACTCTGCATTAATCAAATAAAGGCCAGGGTGGACATCCCGCCACAGGGTCATGGCGGTGTATCACTTAACATCGAATGGGCAGATGAGAAAAACGTTACCGCCGATAACGGGCGGCAATCCCCGGATCGCGATGACTTAACCGCCGAAGAACATTCAGGAAAGCACACAGACAAACCAAAAAAAAGAAAAAGGAAAAGAAAAAAAAGGCACTAATCACTTCCCATCTATCATGACTCCAGAACCGTGTTCACATTCCAGCAAAATGAACTTCTGAACAAAGCAGCAGTCTGTTGTTTATATTTTCATAAATTAATGAAATATAACTATGGATAGAACCTCTGCTGATATCAGTGGTCAACACGCAAGATTGGATAAAGACTACCACCAGCCGGATAACCATGCCGCATCTTCAAGGCGTGGGCGATATAGACATGCCACAGTCAGACAATGGGATAATCTCCCACGCACTTCCCCGGGGCGTAATGGATTTCACCATTCTTCTGGCACATACACTTCTCAATATCTGCAGAGCCGTTCAGTAAACCCTGCTCAAGATTTTAATGCTCTCATCAAGCAGGAAATAATGGATGGTTTGCTGAGTAGATCGGCTCGTTTCGGTCATCGCTATGATGGGAGAAATCACGGTCTATATGCCAATTCAATCAAACAATACACATCAGCTGCTAAAAGACCGTTAAACCAGGCGGAACAAAGCCAGCTGATACGTTTTCTGGAAAATTTTACCGCAGCACGGAGCTGGAATTGGCGAAGCCTGACAACAACACTTCATGCATTTACTTCAGCGGGTGTTTTTACCCCTCATAGCCCCATGGATGAGGGTGTTAAGCATACTCAAGCTACCTTATTGTCAACGCTACTGGATGCAATAATATTTAACAGCAATCAAAGACGTAAAGACAGTAATATTGATGCCTGGGGAATCGCCAACCAGCTGTGGGCCATGGCAAAACTGGTGGACAGCGGGCACGAGCAGACACCAGGGCTCAAAGAGGCCGTGACTGCGCTGTTACCCCACGTAAGCGCACAAAAATCTAACTTTATAACACAGGGAATCGCCAACGTGCTGTGGGCCTTGGCCAAACTGGTGGACAACGGCCAGGAGCAGACACCTGGGCTCAAAGAGGCCGTGGCTGCGCTGTTACCCGACGTAAATGCACAGAAAGCTAATTTTAATCCACAGGGAATCGCCAACCTGCTGTGGGCCATGGCGAAACTGGTGGATAACGGGCATGAACAGACACCGGGGCTTAAAAAGGCTGTGGCCGCGTTGTTGCCCATCGTACGCGAACAGAAAGACCAACTTCATGCCCTGGGAATCATCAACCTGCTATGGGCCATGGCGAAACTGGTGGACAACGGGCTGGAGCAGACAACAGATCTCAGCGAGGCCGTAGCAGCGCTATTGCCCCGCGTGAACGCACAGAAAACTAACTTTAAACCACAGGGTATTGCCAACCTGCTGTGGGCCATGGCAAAACTGGTGGACAACGGGCAGGAGCGGACACCCGAGTTCAATGAGGCCGTGGCCGCGCTGTTGCCCCACGTGAACGCACAGAAAGACCAATTTGATTCTCAGCATATCGCCAGCCTGCTGTGGGCCATGGCGAAACTGGTGGATAACGGGCATGAACAGACACCGGGGCTGAAAAAGGCTGTGGCCGCGCTGTTGCCTCACGTGAACGCATATAAAAACCAATTTAATGCCCAGGGAATCGCCAACTTACTGTGGGCCGTGGCGAAACTGGTGGACAACGGGCAGGAGCAGACACCGGGGCTCATAGAGGCCGTGGCCACGCTGTTACCCCACGTGAACGCCAAGAAAGACCAATTTATACCTCAACATATCACCATCCTGATGTGGGCCATGGCGAAACTGGTGGACAACGGGCAGGAGCAGTTGCCAGAGTTCAACAGTACTGTGGTCGGACTGCTACCTTATGTGAACGCAAGGAAAGACCAATTTATACCTAAGCAGATCGTCAACCTGCTGTGGGCCATGGCGAAACTGGTGGACAACGGGCAGGAGCAGACACCAGAACTCAAAGAGGCCGTGGCCGCGCTGTTGCCCCACGTGAACGCACAGACAGACCAATTTAATGCCCAGGGAATCTCCAACCTGCTGTGGTCCATGGCGAAACTGGTGGACAACGGGCAGGAACGGACACCAGAGATCAAAGGGACCCTGGGTGCCCTGTTACACCACGTGAACGCACAGAAATACCAGTTTATTCCTCAGCATATCGCCATCCTGTTGTGGGCCATGGCGAAACTGGTGGACAACGGGCAGGAGCAGACACCAGAGTTCAACGTGGCTGTGGCCCGGCTGTTGTCCCACGTGAACGCAACCAGAGACCAATTTATTCCTCAGCAAATTGCCAACCTGCTGTGGGCCATGGCGAAACTGGTGGACAACGGCCAGGAACAGACTCCAGGGCTTAAAAAAGCTGTGGCCGCGCTGTTGCCCCACGTGAACGCACAGGCAGACCAATTTAAAGCCCAGGGAATCGCCAACCTGCTGTGGGCCATGGCGAAACTGGTGGACAACGGCCGGGAACAGACACCAGGGCTTAAGAAAGCTGTGGCCGCGCTGTGGCCTCACGTGAACGCACAGAAAGACCAATTCAATGCCCAGGATGTTACCAACCTGCTGTGGGCCATAGCGAAACTGGTGGACAACGGGCAGGAGCTGGCATCAGGGCTCAACGAGGCCATCGCTACGCTGCTCCCCCTCGTGAAAGTAATGAGAGAGCCATTTATTCCTCAGCATATCGCCAACCTGCTGTGGGCCATGGCGAAACTGGTGGACAACGGCCGGGAACAGACACCAGAGTTCAACGATGTCGTGGCCCGGCTGTTGCCTCACGTGAACGCAATCAATGACCAATTTATTCCTCAGCAAATCGCCAACCTGCTGTGGGCCATGGCGAAACTGGTGGACAACGGCCAGCAACAGACATCAGGGCTTAAAAAAGCTGTAGCCACGCTGTTGCCCCACGTAAACGCAAATAAAGCCCATTTTACACCAAAGGCAATCACCAACCTGCTGTGGGCCATGGCGAAACTGGTGGAAAACGGACAGTGGACACCAGGGCTTAAAGAAGCCGTGGCCGCGCTGCTGCCCTGCGTGAACCCACAGAAAGACCAATTTGATCCTCAGCAAATCGCCAACCTGCTGTGGGCCATGGCGAAGCTGGGTGAACTCGTTGAGCTGCACGTGGTTACCTCTACGTTCGAATCGCTGCTCTGCCGATTCAGCGACAACCCTCAGCTCTTTCAGCAAGATATAGTGATGTCTCTCTGGGGAGTCATGGTATGTTGTGCCAGGTTGTCTCTGGCCGCCAATGCCATTAACAATAGCGTGCTTGAAAAGCACATGGATAACCTGTCCACTCGCCTGGAAAATACAGCCCCGGACAATCAAAAGAATCAACAAATCATTGCCATGGCTGCCATTTGGTTGGGGAGAGCGTGTCCGATCATCCCCCATTACCGGACAACTATTTCAAAACCTCAAGCTGACTTACGCAATCAACTCCAATCATGCATGCCCTCTTTGAAGATTGAACAGGAAAAGAGCCTGAACTTATTGCCTCCCGTTGACCTGCTACTGCCAGATCACAACATGGTTATTGAAATTCAGGGACCGTCTCATTTCGTAAGTGATGATTTCAAAATCAGGAATGGTTCAACTCTGCTTAAAATTGCACTGCTGCAAAAATCAGGATTTGAGGTCATTGAAATCCCGGTCAACCAGCTTTGGAGCCAGAATTCAATGAAACAATGCATTGATCAAATAAAGGCCAGGGTGGACATCCGGCCACAGGGTCATGGCTGTATATCACCTGACATCGGATCAGTCGAGGAGACAAACGTTACCGCCGATAAAAAGTGGCAATCTTCAAGTCATTGTTACTTAGCCCCCGAAGAAAATTCAGAAAAGCAAACAGACAAACCAAAAAACAGAAAAAGGAAAAGAAAAAAAAGGCACTAACCGCTTCCCTTTCATCATGACTCAGGCACCGTGTTCACATTCTGGCAAAATGAACTTCTGAACAGAACAGCAGTCTGTTTTTTATATTTTCATGAATTGATGAAATATAATTATGCACAGAACCTCTGCGGGTATCAGTGGTCAATACGCAAGATCCGATAAAGATTACCACCAGCCGGATGGCCGTGCTACCTCTTCAAGGCGCGTACAATATAGGCAGAATACCGTCAGAAAGTGGGATAATCCCCCCCGCACTACCCGGGGGCGTAAGGAATGTTACCACTCTTCTGGCGTATGCCCTTCTCAACATCTACAGAACCGTTCAGTAAACCCTGCTCAAGATTTTAATGCCCTCATTAAACAGGAATTAATGGATGATCTGGTGCATAAATCGTACCGTTTCGGTCATCGCTATGATGGGAGGCATCACGGTCTGTATGCCAGTTCAATTAAAAAATACACGTCAGCTGCTAAAAGACCGTTAAATCAAGTGGAACAAGACCAGCTGATACGTTTGCTGCAAAATTTTACAGTGACACGGAGTTGGAGTTGGCGAAGCCTGTCAACAACACTTCATGCCTTGGCTTCAGCGGGTGTTTTTACCCCTCATAGACCCATGGATGAGCGTGTTAAGCACACGCAAGCGGCCTTATTGTCATTGCTACTGGATACAATAATATTCAAGTGCAACCGAAAATCTGAAGCATGGGATATTGATGCTCGGGGAATCGCCAACCTGCTCTGGGCCATGGCAAAACTGGTGGATAACGGCCTGCAACAGGCACCAGGACTTAAAAAAGCCATAGCCGCGCTGTTGCCCCACGTAAACGCACAAAAATCTAACTTTTCACCACAGGGAATCGTCAACCAGCTGTGGGCCGTGGCGAAACTGGTGGACAACGGGCAAGAACAGACACCAGGGCTCCAAGAGGCTATGGCCGCGCTGTTACCCCAAGTGAACGTACTAACAGCTGACTTTAAACCCCAGGAAATCGCCAATCTGATGTGGGCCATGGCGAAACTGGTGGACAACGGGCAAGAGAGAACAGCAGAACTCGACAAGGCCGTGGCCGCGCTTTTGCCCCACGTGAACGCCAAGAATGACCAACTTATTCCTCAGCATACCGCTAACCTGCTGTGGGCCATGGCGAAACTGGTGGACAACGGTCAGAAGTGGGTACCAGGGCTCCAAGAGTCTGTGGCCGTGTTGTTGCCCCAGGTAAACGTACAGAAAGACCAATTTATTCCTCAGGGCATTGCCAACCTGCTGTGGGCCATGGCGAAACTGCTGGACAACGGGCAGGAGCACACACCAGGGCTCAATCAGGCCGTGGCCGCGCTGTTGCCACGCGTGAATGCAAAGAAAGACCAATTTATTCCTCAGCATACCGCTAACCTGCTGTGGGCCATGGCGAAACTGGTGGACAACGGGCAGGAACGGACACCTGAGCTCAAAGAGGCCGTGGCTGCGCTTTTACCCCGCGTGAACGCACAGAAAGACCAATTTATTCCTCAGGGCATTGCCAACCTGCTGTGGGCCATGGCGAAACTGCTGGACAACGGGCAGGAGCACACACCGGGGCTCAACCAGGCCGTGGCCGCGCTGTTGCCCCACGTGAAGGCACAGAAAGACCAATTTAATGCCCAGGACATCGCCAACCTGGTGTGGGCCATGGCGAAACTGGTGGACATCGGGCTGCAGCGGACACCGGATCTCAACGAGGCCGTGGTCGCGCTGTTGCCCCACGTGAACGCACAGAAATACCCATTTATTCCTCAGCATATCGCCAACCTGCTGTGGGCCGTGGCGAAACTGGTGGACAACGGGCAGGAGCGGACACCAGAGCTAAACGAGGCCGTGGCCGCGCTGTTGCCCCACGTGAATGCCAAGAAAGACCAATTTAATCCTCAGCATATCGCCAACCTGCTGTGGGCCGTGGCGAAACTGGTGGACAACGGGCAGGAGCGAACACCAGAGCTCGAAGAGGCCGTGGCCGCGCTTTTGCCCTACGTGAACGCACACAAAGAACAATTTAATGCCCAGGCTATCGCCAGCCTGCTGTGGGCTATGGCGAAACTGGTAGACAACGGGCAGAAGCAGACACCAGAGTTCAACGAGGCCGTGGTCGCACTTTTGCCCTACGTGAACGCACAGAAAGACCAATTTAATGCCCAGGCAATCGCCAACCTGCTCTGGGCCATGGCGAAACTGGTGGACAACAGGCAGGAGTGGATACCAGGGCTCAGCGAGGTCGTGGCCGCACTGTTACCCCACATGAACGCACAGAAGGACCAATTTAATGCCCAGGGTATCGCTAATCTGCTGTGGGCCATGGCGAAACTGGTAGACAACGGCCAGGAGCAGACACCAGAGTTCAACGAGGCTGTGGTCCGGCTGTGGCCCCACGTGAACGAAAAGAAAGAGCAATTTATTCCTCAGCAAATCGCCAACCTGGTGTGGGCCATGGCGAAACTGGTGGACAACGGCCTGCAACAGACACCAGTACTTAAAAAAGCTGTAGCCGCGCTGTTGCCCCACGTGCACGCAAATAAAGCCACCTTTACAACACAGGCAATTGCTAACCTGCTGTGGGCCATGACGAAACTGGTGGACAACGGAGAGTGGACACCAGGGCTTAAAGAAGCCGTGTCCGCGCTGCTGCCCTGCGTAAACCCACAGAAAGACCAATTTGATCCTCAGCAAGTCGCCAACCTGCTGTGGGCCATGGCGAAGCTGGGTGAACTCGTTGAGCTGCACGTGGTTACCTCTACGTTCGAATCGTTCCTCTGCCGATTCAGTGACAACCCTCAGCTCTCTCAACAATTTATATTGATGTCTCTCTGGGGAGTAATGGTATGTTGTGCCAGGTTGTCTCTGGTCCCCAATGCCATTAAAAATAACGTGCTTGAAAAGCACATGGATGACCTGTTTACTCGCCTGGAAAATACATCCCCGGACAATGAAAAGGATCAACGCACCATTGCCATGGCCGCCAGTTGGCTTGGGAGAGCGTGTCCGATCGTTCCCCATTACCAGGCAATCATTTCAAAACGTCAAGCCGACTTTTGCGATCAACTCCAATCATGCATGCCCTCTTTGAAGGTTGAACAAGAAAAAAGCCTGAACTCATTGCCTCCTGCTGACCTGTTCCTGCCAGATCACAACATGGTTGTTGAAATTCAGGGACCGTGTCATTACGTCAGTAATGATTTTAAAATCAGGAATGGTTCAACTCTGCTTAAAATAGCGCTACTGAAAAAATCAGGATTTGAGGTCATTGAAATCCCGGTTAACCAGCTTTGTAGCCAGAATTCAATGAAACAATGCATTGATCAAATAAAGGCCAGGGTGGACATCCGGCCACAGGGTCATGGCTGTGTATCACCTGACATCGGATCAGTCGAGGAGACAAACGTTACCGCCGATAAAAAGTGGCAATCTTCAAGTCATTGTTACTTAGCCCCCGAAGAAAATTCAGAAAAGCAAACAGACAAACCAAAAAACAGAAAAAAGAAAAGAAAAAAAAGGCACTAACCACTTCCCCTTCATCATGACTCCAGAACCGTGTTCACATTCCAGCAAAATGAACTTCTGAATAAAACAGCAGTCTGTTGTTTATATTTTCATGAATTAATGAAATATAATTATGCACAGAACCTCTGCTGGTATCAGTGGTCAATACGCAAGATCCGATAAAGATTACCACCAGCCGGATGGCCATGCCACTTCTTCAAGGCGCGTACAATATAGACAGAATACGGTCAGAAAGTGGGATAATCCCCCCCGCACTACTCCGGGGCGTAAGGAATGTTACCATTCTTCTGGCGTATGCCCTTCTCAACATCTACAGAGCCGTTCAGTAAACCCTGCCCAGGATTTTAACGCCCTCATTAAACCGGAACTAATGGATGATCTGGTGAATAAATCGTATCGCTTCGGCCATCGCTATGATGGGAGACATCACGGTCTGTATGCCAGTTCAATTAAAAAATACACGTCAGCTGCTAAAAGACCGTTAAGTCAAGCTGAACAAGGCCAGCTGATACGTTTGCTGCAAAATTTTACAGTAACACGGAGTTGGAGTTGGCGAAGCCTGTCAACAACACTTCATGCATTGACTTCAGCGGGTGTTTTTACCCCTCATAGACCCATGGATGAGCGTGTTAAACATACTCAAGCTGCCTTATTGTCAATGCTACTGAATACAATAATATTCAAGTGCAACCGAAAAGCTGAAACATGGGATATTGATGCCCGGGGAATCGCCAACCTGCTGTGGGCCATGGCGAAACTGGTGGACAACGGCCAGGAGCGCACACCAGAGTTCAAAGAGGCCGTGGCCGTGCTGTTGCCTCACATGAATGCACAGAGAGACCAATTTATTCCTCAGCATACCTCTAACCTGCTGTGGGCCATAGCGAAACTGGTGGACAACGGTCAGAAGTGGACACCAGAGCTCAAAGAGGCTGTGGCCGTGTTGTTGCCCCACATAAACGTACAGAAAGACCAATTTATTCCTCAGGGCATTGTCAACCTGCTGTGGGCCATGGCGAAACTGGTGGACAACGGCCAGGAGCACACACCAGAACTCAACGAGGCCGTGGCCGCACTATTGCCCCACATGAACGCACAGAAAGACCAATTTAATGGCCGGGACATCGCCAACCTGGTGTGGGCCATTGCGAAACTGTTGGACACCGGACAGGAGCGAACACCAGAACTCAACGAGGCCGTGGCCGCGCTGTTGCCCCACGTTAACGCACAGAAAGACCAATTTATTCCTCAGCATATCGCCAACCTGCTGTGGGCTGTGGCGAAACTGGTGGACAACGGGCAGGAGCGGACACCAGAGCTCAACGAGGCCGTGGCCGCGCTGTTGCCCCACGTGAATGCAAAAAAAGGCCAATTTATTCCTCAGCATATCGCCAACCTGCTGTGGGCCATGGCGAAACTGGTGGACAACGGGCAGGAGCGGACACCAGAGCTCAACAAGGCCATGGCCGCGCTGTTGCCCCTCATGAATGCAAAGCAAGACCAATTTATTCCTCAGGCTATCGTCAACCTGCTGTGGGCCATGGCGAAACTGGTGGACAACGGGCAGAAGCACACACCAGAGCTCAAAGAGGCCGTGGCCGCGCTGTTGCCCCACGTGAACGCACAGAAAGGCCAGTTTAATGCCCAGGGGATTGCCAACCTGCTATGGGCCATAGCGAAACTGGTGGACTACGGGCAGAAGCAGACACCAGAACTCAACGCAGCGGTGGCCGCGCTGTTGCCTCACGTAAACGCACAAAAAGACCCATTTATTCCTCAGCATATCGCCAACCTGCTGTGGGCCATGGCAAAACTGGTGGACAACGGGCAGAAGCGGACACGTGAACTCAACGAGGCCGTGGCCACGCTGTTGCCCCACGTAAACGCACAGAAAGACCAATTTATTCCTCAGCATATCGCCAACCTGCTGTGGGCCATGGCAAAACTGGTGGATAGCGGCAAGGAGCAGACACCAGAGTTCAAAGAGACCGTGGCCGCGTTGCTGCTCCTTGTGAGCGCACAGAAAAACCAATTTACTGCCCAGGGTATCGCCAACCTGCTGTGGGCCATGGCGAAACTGGTGGACAGGCAAGAGCTGACACCAGCGCTAAAAGAGGCCGTGGCCGCGCTGTTGCCCCATATAAACGCACAGAAAGCTAACTTTACACCACAGGAAATCGCCAACCTGCTGTGGGCCATGGCGAAACTGGTGGACAACGGGCAGGAGCAGACACCAGAGTTCAACGAGGCTGTGGCCCGGCTGTTGCTCCACGTGAACGCAACGAAAGACCAATTTATTCCTCAGCATATCGCCAACCTGCTGTGGGCCATGGCAAAACTGGTGGACAACGGGCAGGAGCGGACACCAGAGCTCAACAAGGCCATGGCCGCTCTGTTGCCCCTCATGAATGCAAAGAAAGACCAATTTATTCCTCAGGCTATCGTCAACCTGCTGTGGGCCATGGCGAAACTGGTGGACAACGGGCAGGAGCACACACCAGAGCTCAAAGAGGCCGTGGCCGCGCTGTTGCCCCACGTGAACGCACAGAAAGGCCAGTTTAATGCCCAGGGGATTGCCAACCTGCTGTGGGCCATGGCGAAACTGGGTGAACTCGTTGAGCTACCCATGGTTTCCTCTACGTTCGAACCGCTTGTCTGCCGATTCAGTGACAACTCTCAGCTCTCTCAGCAAGATATATTGATGTCTCTCTGGGGCGTAATGGTATGTTGTGCCAGATTGTCTCTGGTCTCCAATACTAATAAAAATCACATGCTTGAAAAGCACATGGATGACCTGTTTACTCGCCTGGAAAATACATCCACGGACAATGAAAAGGATCAACACATCATAGCCATGGCCGCCAGTTGGCTTGGGAGAACGTGTCCGATCGTTCCCTATTACCAGACAACCATTTCAAAACATCAAGCCGACTTCCGCGATCAACTCCAATCATGCATGCCCTCTTTGCAGATTGAACAAGAAAAGAGCCTGAACTCATTGCCTCCCGTTGACCTGCTACTGCCAGAACACAACATGGTTATTGAAATTCAGGGACCGTCTCATTACGTCAGTAATGATTTCAAAATCAGGAATGGTTCAACTCTGCTTAAAATAGCACTGCTGCAAAAATCAGGATTTGATGTCATTGAAATACCGGTTAACCAGCTTTGGAGCCAGAATTCAATGAAACTATGCATTAATCAAATAAAGGCCAGGGTGGACATCCCGCCACAGGCTCATGGCTGTGTATCACTTAACACCGGATGGGCAGATGTGGCAAACGTTACCGCCGATAAAGAGTGGCAATCCTCAGATCACTGTTACTTAACCGCCGAAGAAAATTCAGAAAAGCAAACAGACAAACCAAAAAAAATAGAAAAAGAAAAAAAAAGGGAATAACCGCTTCCCTTTCATCATGACTCCAGAACCGTGTTCACATTCCAGCAAAATGAACTTCTGAACAAAACAGCAGTCTGTTGTTTATATTTTCATGACTTAATGAAATATAATTATGCATAGAACCTCTGCTGGTATCAGCGGTAAATGCGCAAAATCCGATAAAGATTACAACCAGCCGCATGACCAGGCCGCATCTTCAAGGCGTGGGCGATATAGACATGCCACAGTAAGACAATGGGAGAATCCCCCCTGCACTACCCGGGGGCGTAATGAATTCTACCATTCTTCTGGCGCATACACTTCTCAATATCTACAGAGCCGTTCAGTAAACCCGGCTCAAGATTTCAGTGCTCTCATCAAACAGGAAATAATGGATGGTTTGCTGAGTAAATCGGATCATTTCGGTCATCGCTATGATGGGAGAAATCACGGTCTGTATGCCAATTCAATTAAACGATACACATCAGCTGCCAAAAGACCGTTGAATCGAGCGGAACAAAGCCAGCTGATGCATTTTCTGCAAAATTTTACCGTAACACGGCGTTGGGGCTGGCGAAGCCTTACGACCACACTTCATGCATTGACTTCAGCGGGTGTTTTTACCCCTCATAAACCCGTGGATGAGCGTGTCAGGCACACTCAGGTTGCCTTATTGTCAACGCTACTTGATGCAATAATATTCAAGTGCCACCAAAAACCTCCAGCCCGGGACATTGATGCCTGGGGAATCGCCAACCAGCTGTGGGCAATGGCGAAACTGGTAGACAACGGGCAGGAGCACACACCAGGGCTCAAAGAGGCCGTGGCCGCGCTGTTGCCCCACGTGAAAGCACAGATGGACCAATTTATTCCTCAGGGCATTGCCATCCTGCTGTGGGCCATGGCGAAACTGGTGGACTACGGGCAGGAACAGACACCAGAGTTCAAAGAGGCCGTGGCCGCGCTGTTGCCCCACGTGAACGCACAGAAAGACAAATTTAATCCTCAGCATATCGCCAACCTGCTGTGGGCCATGGCGAAACTGGTGGACAACGGGCTGGAGCGGACACCAGAGCTTAAAGAGGCTGTGGCCGTGCTGTTGCTCCACATAAACGCACAGAAAGCTCACTTTAAACCACAGGAAATCGCCAACCTGCTGTGGGCCATGGCGAAACTGGTGGACAACGGGCTGGAGCGGACACCACAGCTCAAAGAGGCCGTGGCCACACTGTTGCCCCACGTGAACGCACAGAAAGGTAACTTTAAGCCACAGGAAATCGCCAAACTGCTGTGGGCCATGGCGAAACTGGTGGACAACGGGCTGGAGCAGACACCAGAACTCAACGAGGCTGGGGCCGCGATGTTGCCCCACGTAAATGCACAGAAAGCTAACTTTAATCCACAGGAAATCGCCAACCTGCTGTGGGCCATGGCGAAACTGTTGGACAACGGGCAGGAGCGGATACCAGAGTTCAACGATACCGTGGCCGCGCTGTTGCCCCACGTGAACGTACAGAAAGACCATTTCAATGCCCAGGATATCGCCAACCTGCTGTGGGCCATGGCGAAACTGGTGGACAACGGGCAGGAGCGGACACCAGAGTTCAACGATACCGTGGCCGCGCTATTGCCCCAGGTGAACGCACAGAAAGAGCAATTTATTCCTCAGCATATCGCCAACCTGCTGTGGGCCATGGCGAAACTGGGTGAGCTCGTTGAGCTGAACGTGGTTACCTCTACGTTCGAATCACTTGTCTACCGAATCAGTGAAAACCCTCAGCTCTCTCCGCAAGATATATCGATGTCTCTCTGGGGCGTAATGGTATGCTGTGCCAGGTTGTCTCTGGTCCCCAATGCCAATAAAAATAACGTGCTTGAAAAGCACATGGATGACCTGTTTACTCGCCTGGAAAATACATCCCCAGACAATAAAGAGGATCAATCCATCATTGCCATGGCCGCAAGTTGGCTTGGGAGAGCGTGTCCGGTCGTACCCCATTACCAGACAATCGTTTCAAAACGTCAATCCGACTTCCGCAATCAACTCCAATCATGCATTCCATCTTTGCAGATTGAAGAAGAAAAGCGTCTGAATTCATTACCTCCGGTTGACCTGCTACTGCCAGATCACAACATGGTGATTGAAGTTCAGGGACCGTCTCATTACGTGGGTGGTGATTTCAAAACCAGGAATGGTTCGACTCTGCTGAAAATCGCCCTGTTGCAAAAAGCAGGATTTGAGGTCATTGAAATTCCGGTTAACATGCTCTCGAATCAGGATTTAATGAAACCATACATTGATCAAATAAAGACCAGGATAGGCTTCCCGCAACAGGAGCATGGCTCTGTATCACTTAAAAGAAGGCGGGCAGATGAGGCATACGTTACTGCTGATAAAGGCAGGCAACCCTCAGATCATGGTTACTTAACTGCCGAAGAACATTCAGAGGAGCAAACCGATAAACCGGCAAAAAGGAAGAAAACAAACAGCCAGTAATTGCCTTCCTCCTAT
>NZ_PJPV01000203.1 GCF_002864045.1 Endozoicomonas acroporae | reverse complement strand
CCCCGGCATAGCCGGGGGTTTACCTAATGATTAATTAACCAGATGGTCTCTGAAACCCCCAAGGAGCACCGTTAATGTCATCGATTATCTTTCGTACCAGCGCCCATATCGTCACGGTGCTGATGCTGGTGTTTTCTGTTTACCTGCTGTTGCGTGGCCATAACAATCCCGGCGGCGGGTTTATTGCCGGCCTGATTGCCGTCATTGCCTTTGCCCTGTTAATGCTGGCCGAAACCCCGGCCTATGTGCGTGAGCGCCTGGTCTATCCACCAGCCACCTTTGCGGGTTCTGGTGTGGCCATAGCGCTGTTCGCCGGTCTGCTGCCGCTGTTTTTCGGGCAGCCTTTTCTCTCTGGCCTGTGGCTGGGCAAAATCGGCAGTCCACTGTTATTTGACGTTGGCGTTTACCTGGCTGTCATCGGGTCGGTACTGATGATCCTGCTCAATGTTGAAGAGGAGTTAAGTTGATGGAGTTTCTCTGGTGTCTGGTCGTCGGCCTGATGACTGCCTGCGGCGTTTTCCTGATGCTGGAGCGTCATATCGTGCGCTTTCTGTTCGGTATGATCCTGGTCAGTAACGCCATCAACCTGGCCATTTTTGTCGCTGGCCGCTTAACCCGGGGTAATCCGCCACTGATTGCCAATGATGCCCTGCTCCCGGCCGCCGGTTACGCCAACCCGCTGCCACAGGCGCTGATTCTGACCGCCATCGTGATCGGTTTCGGTCTGTTATTGTTCACCTTACTACTGGCCTATCGCGCCATTAAAGAATTTGGCACCGCTGATATGGACAAAATGCAACATGCGGAGACAGAGCAATGACCCATTGGCTACTGGTTATGCCTGCTTTTATTCCGCTGCTAACCGCTACCGCCTGCGCTTTCAGTTTTCGCGCCCGCACCCTGTCATCGGTGATCAGCTGGTCCGGTGCCCTCGCCAACCTGTGTATCGCCCTGTTGCTGGTCCAGCAGGTCATTTCCCAAGGCCTGCAGGTAACCGCCTTTGGTGACTGGCAAGCCCCCTTCGGCATTGTCTTTGTCGCCGACCTGCTATCGGCCAGCATGGTGCTGATTACCGCCATAATCGGTGTCGCGATTGTGCTCTACAGCACCACCGATTTGCGCAGCAAACCGTTCTATGGGATCTATCACAGTTTGATCCATGCGCTGCTGGCCGGTGTGATGGGCAGCTTTTTAACCGGCGATATTTTCAATCTCTATGTGTTTTTTGAGGTCATGCTCATTACCTCATTTGGCCTGATGGTACTCAATGCCAATAAACAGCAGGTGGATGCGGCGGTTAAATACGTGGTGCTCAACCTGATCTCCACCATGGTTTTCCTGTTGGCCATCGGGCTGCTGTATGGCGCTACCGGCACCTTGAATATGGCCGACCTGCACGCCAAAGTCCCGTTACTGCCGAACACCACCATGATGCTGATTTCCGGGTTGTTTCTCTTTGGTTTCGCCATCAAGGCATCGGCGTTCCCGGTCTTCTCCTGGCTGCCAGCGTCCTATCATCATCTGCCTAGCGCCATCGTTGCCCTGTACGCCGCACTGCTGACCAAAGTGGGGGTTTATGCGTTGATCCGCGTCTTCACCATTGTGTTTGACCTGGTCGATAGCGGCTACCAGCCATTGCTGATGGTGATTGCCGGCCTGACCATGCTCACCGGCGTGCTTGGTGCGGCCAGTCAATTCCATATCAAACGTATTCTGTCGTTTCATATTATCAGTCAGATTGGCTATATGCTGATGGGACTGGCCATCTATACACCGCTGGCCATTACCGGTGCGATTTTCTACATCATCCACCACATTATTGTTAAGGCCAATTTGTTCCTGATCGGCGGCTTCCTGCAGCGCAGACAGGGCAGTGATAACCTGCGTGAGCTGGGTGGCGCTTATCGCAGCATGCCGTGGCTGGCCCTGTTGTTTCT
Source organism: Endozoicomonas acroporae (assembly GCF_002864045.1). Taxonomy (GTDB): domain Bacteria; phylum Pseudomonadota; class Gammaproteobacteria; order Pseudomonadales; family Endozoicomonadaceae; genus Endozoicomonas; species Endozoicomonas acroporae. The sequence continues at coordinate 5,094 of NZ_PJPV01000203.1, read as the reverse complement.
GATTCCGGCGTTCTCTCTGGCGGGCTTTCCACCACTGTCCGGATTCTGGGGCAAATTTCTGGTGATCAAGGCAAGCCTGCAAACTGACGCCTATCTGCTGGCGGCCACCGCCTTGTTTGTTGGCCTGATGACTATTTATTCCATGACCAAAATCTGGGCCGAAGCGTTCTGGAAACCGCTGCCGGATAATGCCGCTGCACCGATCCCCCTGACCCGGCGGGAAAACTGCCTGTATATCGTCCCTATTGCGGCACTGGCAGTATTGACCATTCTGATTGGTTTGCTGGTCGAACCCATTTATCAGCTGGCAGAAGCCTCTGCAACCAACCTGCTCAATCCACAGCCTTATATTGATGCCGTGCTTGGCAGCGACAGCACGGCCTACTCAGCGCATCTCTCCATACCAGGACCCGCTGGAGGAACGCAACCATGAACCTGTTTTTGTTAAACATCCTGTTAGCGTTTGGCTGGATGCTGCTGAACGGCGACTATGGCAGCACCGATTTTACCATTGGTTTTGTGGTCGGTTTTTTTGCCCTGTTGCTGACCGAACCCTTTTGCAATAAACCTCATTACGGCCGCAAGTTCCTGGCAGCCCTGAAGCTGCTGGCGGTGTTCCTGTACAAACTGCTCACCAGCAGTCTGCAAGTGGTGTGGGACGTCATCACCCCCACCCACCTGAGCCATCCGGCCATTATCAAAGTGCCGCTGGCGGTTGAATCTGACATGGAGATTATGTTGCTGGCCAATATGGTGTCGCTAACGCCGGGGTCACTGACGCTGGATGTCAGTGAAGATCGCCGGTATTTGATCGTACATGCCATGTTCAGCAAGAACGAACAATCGGTGATCGACGATATCAAAACATCATTGGAGCGTCGTATTCTGGAGGTGACCCGTGACTGACATGATGGCTTTTGCCACTCATTTCGCCTTTGTCGGTTTGTTAGCCAGCCTGGCCCTGGCATTTATCCGGCTGTGCAAAGGCCCTTCGCTGGCGGATCGGGTGATCGCCCTGGATCTCATCGCCTTTATCACCATCGGCTTTATTGGTGTATTCACCATTTACAGCAACGCCACTGCATTTATGGATATTGCCATCACCCTGGCCCTGGTGGCGTTTCTCAGCACCATTGCCTTTGCCCGCTTTATTATGCGCGTGCCACTGAGTCAGTCTCGCGCTGATTCGGGCTTAAGTTCAGGAGAAAAATCATGATGGATTGGGTCGTCGCCAGCTGTTTAATTGTCGGGGTACTGTTCAGCTTTTTCTCTGCGCTGGGTATTTTACGGATGCCGGATGCTTACATTCGCATGCACTCATCCACCAAAGCGGGGACCATCGGGGTTGGTTTAATTATGGTGGCTGTGGCCCTGCACTTTCAGGGGGTTTCCATCAGTTCCCGGGCCGTCGGGATTATCGCCTTCATTCTGATGACCGCCCCCGTTGCAGCACATCTGATGGGTAAATCGCTGTTGATGAATAATTACCAGATGTGGCGTGGTCATCAACAGGATTAACTCTTCCCTTCTGAAGCAGGCCTGAAACTTCAGGCCTTTTTTCAATTAAGGAATTGGTCCGAAATAATTCCGACATTTCTGAGCCTCGAAACTCCGTTCGTCCTGAGCCTGTCGAAGGGCATGTATCCGGCCTCGATATCGTGCCAGTCACCCTTCGACCGTTCATCCTGAGCGGAGTCGAAGGGCGCTCAGGATGAACGGAGACCGAGTTTAAAATGTCGGAATTATTTAAGGACAATTCCTAACCCGAATATTTCATAAACGCTGCTACAGCTCGAATGATTTATTTTTTTTGAACAAATATAGCCTGTCAGATCGTAGCAGCGTATTTCTCTGCGGTGATATTGCGTCCCGCCATGGCTTTTTGTCAAAAAACATACCGATTTACCTGATACCAAGCGCACTGAACCCTCAACCTCTTTCAGTTGATTCAATAAAACGCCTGCCAACTTAAAAGTTGTGTCTCTTATCCCGGTTTGAGGACTGGCATAGCAGCAAAAGCCTCTGTCACTCGTTGCAGCAACACTTTCATTGGGTTGCTGCTGGGCAGATGTAACTTAACACGGTCTTTATACTCCACCACCTTAACGGCAATTTTGAACAGCTTGGCGATCACTGTTGAAGGCTGAGCCCTCTGCATCTCTGTATCCTTCAATACAGTGGTTCTCATTTCGTAATGCAGAACATACGCGGCACAGGCGTAGTACATACGCAATGCATTCGCCCGAAAGCCCATATCCGATGTCCGATCACAGGACAGATCATTTTTCAGGTGTTTGATGTAGTTTTCATCCTGTCCTCTGGGACAATAGAACAGCTCATAAACGCACCGGTCCGAGGCATTCTTGATTGATGTCACTACGAAGCGAGGGTTGTCACCCATCTGGTTCACTTCAGCCTTATATATGACACGTGTATCCAGCCCTTTCCAGCTCCTTGCCTGATACTGAGCCTCGCCATACAGACGCACCCGGTAGAGTATCGGTAATTTATTTAATCGGGCGTAAGCTGTACGTGTTTGCAGACAGTGGCGAGCTTCTGCCATGCTTTCGTCCAACATCGGCCGTAAGGCCGTTGGATGCCCAGCGCCTTTACCCAGCACGTAATCAGCAACCATCGCTTTAGCCTGCTGCTTGACTCAAAACTCTGAGTAGGACAAAAAATCAGCTGATTGAGTTCCACAAAAAAACAGAATTTTTAACAAGAAGATTGTCGTTTTAATCAAAAGTCAGGTACGGAACCAATTTTTACCAGACAGTAACCGTTTATCTGGAATGCAAGCAATGGCAACCACTAACATCTGGCAACAGTTCAAGGCGCTCATTCCAGAAGGGGGGCGGATCGTGGCTACCATTACCGCCAATAACGGCAATGGCACCAGTCAGGCAAGGCTACGGGATGGTTCGGTTATTACGGTCAAAGGAGAGTCTGTGAGCGTTGGCGAGAAGGTGTTTATTCAGAACGGGGAGGTAAAGGGAGTTGCGCCGAATCTGGCGCAGTACGAAGTGGAAGTGTAAGACGATCGGATCAAGAATCAAGACCCGACCCCGGTTTTCGTGGTGCTGGAGAGGATTCTTGAGAGAACGCCGAGTCGTTGTGACCCCAGTTGAGTGAGCCTTTGTATTTCCGTTGCTGATCGGACGTCGGCGGTGGGTATGCCCTGTTGTGCGTCGGAGGCGGCGGAGACCCGTTGTTTCATTTCGCCCATGGTCATGATGTCGTTCCAGTGACCTTTGGTGACGTCGGGTACGTTGGCGATGAATACGCCGTCGCCGGGTTTGGTGCCGGGGGCTGTCCTGACGACGCCCCAGGGGTTGCGGTCAATAAGATCAGGAATGGAGACCTGGGTGGGGTCGGCGAAGATCAGGTTATTGAGGGCGGCCTGCACGTTGTCGACTCTTGATCGGAGCAGCCACGTTGCGATGTCGTGCATGGGCAGCAGCATGTCATAGAGGGACTGCTGGAATGTTTTGTGGCTGTCGAAGAAGAGGCCACCCATGACACAGGGGAACTGGCGTCCGTAGGGGTTGAGCTGGCAACGGATAACGTGCTGTTCGTCAATAATGGTGACGAGCAGCCAGATTTGTTCGATGGCGGGGACGCCGATTTCGTAGCCCGCTAACCTGACCCAGCATTCGTCGATGGTTCTGGCGTTGCCCAGGGTGAAATAACTGCCGGTGTTGTCGCGGGCCAGAGAGTCCTGGGGGTCGATGGAAAAACCTTTGCCCTCTTCTTTGTGCCAGCGGTGGGCGCTCCAGCCTTGTTTTGAGTTGCCGGTGTGTTTGTGCAGCAGGGCTTTGTCTTGCTTGAGTCGAGGGTAGAGGCCGCTTTGCACAAGGGCGCTTGTTGCTACGTAGTCGGTAAACACGATGAACTGCTGACGCTCCCAGTCGCCCCAGGTGACACGGGGGTCGGGAAAGACCTTGCGCGGGTCGAAGTTGACGATGGAGTTGGTATTGCTGTTGGGGTTCCAGACGATTTTTGTGGGCGACATGCCGTAGCGGATGTTGTCGAGCAGCAGTTGTGCCAGACGTGCGGCGCATGTGCTGGTGCAGGACGCGCTCAAGCAGCATGGAGGACTTTCTGGATTCGCGGTTCAGTCCTTCGAGCTGGAACATGGGATTACGCCCGCCGAGGGCGGACATCATGTAAGTCAATACCGTGTCGGCGATGGCGCGGGTGTCGGGAATGACGGCCTTTTCTCTGAAGTCGGTGGTGTCGGCGGGGACGTAGATGTCGTGGGCGCGGTCGGCTTCCTGCCAGTGGTCGTAGCGCCGGGAGATTTGGTCGTAACTCATGTCGGACATGGTTTTGACCATGGACACCAGTCTTTGCTCTTGCTCGTCGGACAGGAGAGTTGAGATGTCTTCGTAGTTGGTGAGCGGGTGGATCAGGTTTTTCAGGTCGACAATGACCCCTTCGACACAGTGGTCAGGCTTCTCGTCGGAGACTGCGCCGTCGGTCAGGGCTTCTTCCATGTGAAGGTTGATGTTTTCCATGCCGCGAAAGGTGTCCGGTGATGATTACCGGTATTGTGTTGGCAGAGGGGGGAGGGGTCGTCCTTTGGGGGTACCGGCTCGAAGGCCGGTGATGTGGTTTTTGGACGATGGTTATGTTGTTTATGCGAAGTGAGTTGGTATAAGTGCTGTGTTATGTGCCACTCATAAATTTACGCTTGCCAAAAGACAGTAGTGATAAACTGTTCAACAGGCATGTCTGATCTCCTTCTGGTTAACCACTGCTACTAATACTAATAGCAGAAAAGGAGGTCAGTCATGCATTTTTAGGTCATTTTAAAAGTCGAACATCGCGTTATAGTAGAAAACGCCTTGTAGACAACAGATAAAAACCATATTCTTCAAAGGGCATTTCACCTTAGATCGGATTATATTTTTACCGACCAGAAGCCGAACCAGCCGGATTGGGTACGGTGGTTGCCTCGGCAACCAGAGCATATGGATATTAGCACTCGGTGTTTGTCAACATAGTTGTCGCCTCAACTTAAGCGGCTTTGCTTAGTTGATCATCAGCAGGCCTGTCGGGATTCAACCAGACTTCATCAGCCAGATCCCAGTT
>NZ_PJPV01000202.1 GCF_002864045.1 Endozoicomonas acroporae | reverse complement strand
GTCAACCACCATACCTGTTTCCGAAACGGCTTCTTCTTCATCGACACTGTCCGCAGCGATGACACCGTCAACCACCATACCTGTTTCCGAAACGGCTTCTTCTGCGACATTGTCCGCAGCGATGACACCGTCAACCACCATACCTGTTTCCGAAACGGCTTCTTCTGCAACATTGTCCGCAGCGATGACACCGTCAACCACCATACCTGTTTCCGAAACGGCTTCTTCTGCAACATTGTCCGCAACAATGGCACCGTCAACCGCCACACCTGCTTCTGACCCGCCTTCTTTTGCAACATTGTCCACAGCGATAGCACCGTCAACCGTCACGCCGACACCGGTCAAGGAAACCGTGATCAAGGTTTCAGGGAAAACCATAACCTTGGCCGGTCCGTCTTTTGGACCATCTACGATGGCACAGCCAACCGTTACCACGTCACCGTTCTGGGTGCCCACAATACCAGCAACCACCATGACCCCTTCCAGAGCGTCTGCTTCTGCGCCAATGACCACTGCAATAGCGATGTCGACCGCCACGGTGGCACCGCTGGCATCTTCCCTGAGTGCTGGTGCCATAATTGGTATCGCCGCGGGAGCCGGCCTGGTGCTGATATGTTTTGGGGGTGCGTGCATTTACCGCTATTACCAACGCAGGTCAGGCACATACCGGCTTATGGATTGCAATGGGTTGCCAGAGTATCGATCTGTACTACCGCCGTCGTCTGAGCTGGCGTCGTATACCTATGAACTGGAAGCCATTCCAGCCAGTAGGCAACGAAGTCAGAAAGCACCTGCCCATGGAAACAGGATCAAGCACTCGAAGGTATAAACGCAACGCATGTGGTTTCATTAACCGCGTGGTAAGCGCTTATTTAAGGACGTCAACCCATCATCTGTCTGCCCCCCTTACGCTATGGTGTTTACGCCCTTCGACTCCGCTAGCTTGAAATTATCACCGGGCGGTAGTGACACTCCACCAGGTTTTTGAACTTCTCCTGAGGTTTTCTGGCTCTGAAAATCCTGCACATCAGTATGTGACCAGCGTCGTATTTTCTGTGACTTTTTCAACATAGGCATAACGTCTTTAGCATTCTGAGCTATGTTTTTCACGAAGAATTTGAATCAGCAAATAAATATTGTTGTTTATCTCTTATTCGCTGATTTACACGACACAGGATGTTTTTGAGAAAAAGCGTTCGAAGTATTGATGAGGCAGTAATGTTGATACAACCACCGACTGTGCCCAGAGGCGGCACTGCCAGCGACTCCCGACTTGCAACAATACCGTCTACAGAGCCACAGGGACGATGGGGCAGTTTGGATGTATCCAGGGAGTTTGGGGTAGTACCGTTTTTAACGCGGGACGGAACCCAGGAAAACGACAACGATAAAATAAAAGACACACAACAGAACTCATCGCAGCAGCATCGTAAACCGACCAGCACAGCGCCCGGGTCTGGTCATCTGCCCAATGCGGCGGCGGTGCTGGGGGCGCTGTCCGGCCTTGCTGCTGTCGGCCTGGCAGCATCGGCCACCTGTGACAGCGAGCCGATTCCGGTGGCGGATGCCGAAACCCTGGGCAAGATTGGCCGTAACGAGAGCTATCCACGCAGTTGCACTTACCGGCAAACTGTTCCGTGTATTGATGGTAGCCAATTGCAATCCATCGGTAGTGATGACGATCCGTTTACCGGCATCTTCCATGGCGAAAATAATACCATCGGTAATCTCAGACATTGCCTGATAAAAAACCTGGCCGGTGAAGGCCGTGTCGATCTCCTGCGCTTTACTAATGCCAATATAATGTCCACAGGCCCGGCCGCAGTGGTGGCCTGTGAAATTTCTGAAAATGCCACGATCAGTAATATCCGGGTTGAAAATGCTCATGTAAGTACTTCGGGCCCTAAAGCCCATGGGGGAGTTGTAGCTGGCATTGCCAAAGGAAAGGTTGACAACACCATGGCGGTGAATTGCACGGTTCGAACTTCAGGCCCGCGTGCCAATGCCGGTATCGGGGCAGGCTCCGTTTCTGGTGTTGATGGCATTGTTGCTAACACGACAGCGGTTGACTGCCACGTTGAAACAGAGGGCTATTCTGCAAGTGCCGCTGTTGGAGCGGGAAGCATTTTCCGTGGAAAAGTTACCAATACCAGGGCACTTAACTCCACAGTCAAAACCTACAGTAAATCGGGTGGGAACGCCGGCATTGGCTCAGGCGATGTTGAAGAAGGAACTGTTGCCGACACGACAGCGGTTGACTGCCGCGTTGAAACAGAGGGCTATTCTGCAAGTGCCGCTGTTGGAGCGGGAGGCATTTCCCGTGGAAAAGTTACCAACACCAGGGCACTGGACTGCACAGTGGCAACTTCTGGTGATCGTGGCTATGCGGGTATCGGCGGGGGAAATTCTACCAAGACCGATGTTACTGACACCACGGCAATGGACAGCATAGTGACAACATCTGGATATAAAAGTTTTGCTGGCATCGGCGGGGGATGGTTTGAAGGTGGCACCGTGACTGGCACCACAGCGGTGAACTGCACGGTGAAAACCGCCGGTAGAGATGCCAGCGCGGGTATCGGGGGTGGGCAGGTTAAGAGTACTACTGTTACTAATACCGTCGCAGAGAAGCATTGTCACGTCAAAACATCGGGGGAAAATGCCGATGCCGGTATTGGCGCGGGGAATGTTGCTTATGGCACTGTGACCAATACCAAAGCAGTAAGCTGTACGGTCAGCACCGACGGTAGAAAAGGCAAAGCGGGCATCGGAGCCGGGGCTGTTCTAAATGGCCGTGTGGCTGATACCAGAGCGTTAAACTGCAAGCTAAAAACCATGGGTGAAGAGGGATTTGCCGGTATCGGGGCTGGTAACGTCGTTAATGGCAATGTTACCGACACGACGGCAGTGAGCTGCACGGTCGAAACCCTCAATGAGTCCAATCTTGGTGTGGTGGGGGCCAATGCCGGTATTGGAGCGGGATCTATTAAAGATAGCAGCGTCGTTGCACGCACCACAGCGTTGAACTGCACGGTCGAAACCAAAGATGAACTTGGAGAGGCAGGCATCGGAGCCGGAACTGCCAATAATGGTGGCACCGTTACCTGGAGCACAGCGGTGGATTGCGAGGTTAAAACTTACAATGTTGATGCCCATGCAGCTATCGGTACAGGATACGTTAAAGGGGATGCAACCGCTGCCAACACCCTGGCAGTGAACAGTAATGTCACAACGACCGGCGCTGGGGCAAATGCTGGTATTGGGGCAGGACAGGTTCATAAGGATGAGGGTGGTACCGTTACCAACACCACGGCGGTTGATTCCAGGATCAAAGCCCTGAGTTTATATGCAAAGGCCCGTATCGTCAGTAGTAATACCCGGGTTTGTAATACCTATCTTAACAATGTGGAATCTCACAATCTTGGTGTCTGTCCGCTGGATAATGTGTGTGAACCTGTCGCTCATCCACTCTTGCTCCCGAATTGCCAATCCAACCACACGTATCTTTACCAGTTAGGCATGTCGAGCAATTTCAGCAGTGATTTCTTCTCTGTCGAAACCCTGCCCATGGCATCCGCCATCCCCTTTCCCGACCTGTCTTGTCCTGCACCATCGGCCGCCTGTGGCAGCGAGCCGATTCCGGTGGCGGATGCCAAAACCCTGGGCGAGATTGGCAGTAACGAGTGCTATCCACGCAGTGGCACTTACCGGCAAACTGTTCCGTATATTGATGGCCGCCAATTGCAATCCATCGGTAATAAGACCCATCCGTTTACCGGCATCTTCCATGGCGAAAATAATACCATCGGTAATCTCAGAAATTGCCTGATAAAAAACCTGGCCGGTGAAGGCCGTGTCGATCACCTGCGCTTTACTAATGCCAATATAATATCCATAGGCCCGGCGGCAGTGGTGGCCTGTGAAATTTCTGAAAATGCCACGATCAGTAATATCCGGGTTGAAAAAGCACATGTAGATACTTTCGATCGTGCAGCGGGAGTTGTAGCAGGCATTGCCAAAGGAAAGGTTGACAACACCATGGCGGTGAGTTGCAAGGTTCGAACTTTAGGCAGGTTTGCCCATGCCGGTGTTGGTGCAGGAATGGTCGATGGCGGAACCGTTGCTGACACGACGGCAGAGGACTGTGACATCAAAACCTACAATGATTTAGCAGCCGCGGGTATCGGGGCAGGGTACGTTGATGGCACTGTTGCTAACACGACAGCGGTTGACTGCCGCGTTGAAACAGCGGGCAAATCTTCAAATGCCGCTGTTGGAGCAGGAAGCATTTACCGTGGAAAAGTTACCAATACCAGGGCACTTAACTCCACAGTCAAAACCTCCAGTAAATCGGGTGGGAACGCCGGCATTGGCTCAGGCGATGTTGAAGAAGGCACTGTTGCCGACACGAGAGCGGTTCTCTGCCACGTTGAAACAGAGGGCGATGGCGATGCCGTTGTTGGAGCGGGTGTTGGAGCGGGAAGTGTTCTCCGTGGAAAAGTAACCAACACCAGTGCACTAAACTGCACGGTGGCAACTTCTGGTAAGTTTGGCTATGCGGGTATCGGCGCGGGGAATGTTGTTGGTGGCACTGTGACCAATACCAAAGCGGTAATCTGTAGGACCAGCACCAATGGTACATATGGAGCAACAGGCATCGGAGCCGGGGTTGTTCGAAATGGCCGTGTGGCTGATACCAGAGCGTTAAACTGCGAGCTAAAAACCTTCGGTGGTGATGGATTTGCCGGTATCGGGGCTGGCCACGTCTTTAATGGCAATGTTACCGACACGACGGCAGTGAGCTGCAGGGTCGAAACCTTCGGTTCATTGATTGCTTGGGGCCCCAATGCCGGTATTGGAGCGGGATTTATTCAAAAAAGTAGCAGCGTCGTTGCACGCACCACAGCGTTGAACTGCACGGTCAAAACCAAAGATGAACTTGGTGGAGAGGCAGGCATCGGAGCCGGAGCTGCCTATGGTGGCACCGTTGCCAGCAGCACAGCGGTGGATTGCCGGGTCATAACTTCCGGTGATGATGCCTATGCAGCTATCGGCACAGGATTCGTTAGTGGTGCAACCGTTGCCAACACCCTGGCAGTGAAAAGTAATGTGACAACGAGCGGTAGTGGGGCAAATGCTGGTATTGGGGCCGGGGAGTCTGTTGATAGTACCGTTACCAACACCACGGCGGTTGATTCCGGTATCAAAGCCCAGAGTAATGATGAAGCGAAAGCCCTTATCGTCAGTGAGCATTACCAGGTTTGTAATACCTACCTTGATAATAAGCTATTTAACAGTCCCGCCTGTCCGCTGGATAATGTGTGTGAACTTGCCGCTCATCCGCTCTTGCTCCCGGATTGCCAACCCAACCCCAAGTATCTTGACCAGTTAGGCATGTCGAGCAGTTTCAGCAGTGATTTCTTCTCCGTCGAAATAGCTGATGCCGATTCGACTTCTTCTGTGACATTGCCCACAGAGATGGTACCGTCAACCATCATACCTGTTTCCGAAACGGCTTCTTCTGCAACATCGTCCGCAGCGATGGCACCGTCAACCACCATACCTGTTTCCGAAACGGCTTCTTCTGCAACATCGTCCGCAGCGATGGCACCGTCAACCACCATACCTGTTTCCGAAACGGTTTCTTCTTC
>NZ_PJPV01000201.1 GCF_002864045.1 Endozoicomonas acroporae | reverse complement strand
CCTAATAAGCTTCCGGCTATGCCGGAAGTCATTTAACTGATAGTTTTCCTGCCATTTCCGGGGATGCGTTGCCAGCTCAAACGCTATAACTGACAGATCATCATAGTTCAGTGAATGAATGTTCCTTAGCCGGTCGTCCAGGGATTCCCAGTAGGGATCCAGGCGATACGCGAAGAGGCTGTGTTGCTGCCTGGCAAACGACACCATCAAGTGACTGACCCTGTCCATGATTCCGGTATTACCAGTCGGTAATGCGTCAAGCCATATATCCCTGGCCAGACGGAAGAAGACCGGATAATCCAGATATACGCCTGGCTTGAGTAGCAGAAAATCGGGAGGTGGATTTTTGATCAGGTTCTGAATCTCCCGGGGAAACTCACCGAAATAGTGTTGAAATTCCTCTTGAGAAAGATCCTCATAGTCCTTTGGATCAAAATGTTCAAAAATACTGGGAAAATCAGGGTGAATGCGCGGATGGGCACGGGGGTAATCAGAACGATATAAACGACAGACATCAGTAGCAGACTTGAAGTCACACAAGAACTGTCTGGAATACATGCCAACCGTCAAAACCGGCCAGCCATAGCGGACATAGGCAGCCGACTCCTTCAGGGACTCTGGCCACTGGCTGACAATCCGGGACACTGCTTGCAGGTCTGGCCAGGCCGAGGAGAGATGCAGGTTTATTTCACTTTTCACACAATTATGTATTGACTGGGCGAGCGTCACGACTTCTCTGGCCATGGAGGCTTTCGCCTTGAAGCTGGCAGTGTCGGAGATCACCTGGAGAATATGATCCTTCAGAGGTGTGATTGCCCGTTCATGCAGCTCCTTTTCTGCGTCTGAAAGATCCCGTTCTGTGTCTGAAATATCCAGCTCGGAAAACTCCCGCATTTGCAGGTCCTCGGGCTTCGGTAAGTCAATAGCTGTGCTTCTGGAATCGAAGGTTGCCGATGGCAGGCAGCAAGCCACCTGATCTGTCGAAAGCAGTACAGGATCGAGCGCACCTCCGACAACAGGGTGAGAGTGGGATGGTAGTGATGGGAAAGGATTAGCCATGAAAACTCCTGATAAGCGTAAAAACAACAGTTGTCTACTTGATCAAATGAATAATGGGCTTTTGGACTCATTACCATTGCACCCCGAAGGAATGCATACATGAATCATGTATAACTCCCGTTAAACTCTCATGAATCCTAGTACATGGTTTCAATGAGTTTGACGGGTTGTCGTGCCTCCGCACTCCGTTCGTCCTGAGTGCTGAGCTTGTCGAAGCATCGAAGGACCCATAGGGCCTAAAGGCGGAAACTCCGGACTCTGATAGATCGTGCCAAGCACCCTTCGACTCCGCTCAGGGTGAACGGAGATCGTACACGTCAAACTCATTGAAACCATGTACTAGGAGGCTTTGCCTCTGAAAAAATCAGCGAGCACCTCCCGTGTTTCCTCCAGGGGAAATGAATTACTCAGATCCGTTGCAATGATGGGCGACAACAGCTGCCTGGTACCTTTGTCGAAGTATTCTCCGCACTCGATACTCTGTGAAGAAAAAGCCATGCCATGTAAAAACCTGGACTTGTGCTCATCAATATACTGGGCAATATCTTTCAGAAAGTGCAGGGTCCTGGCGGTATCCGGAATCAACTCTGACTCTACCCAACGACTGACTTTCAGTTGCGAAACGGGATCTGCCCCCCACTCGTCAAAGTGATTCATCAGCCTGCTTTCCTGACTTGAAAAAGCATGGTTGAGCAACTGCCGGAAAATGTGTTTATAGTTTTCCTGCCATTTCCGGGGATACGTCACCAGATGAAATGCCAAGGCTGACAAATCTTCATGGTTCAGCGAGTGAGCATGCATTAATCGGACATCCAGCGAGTCACGGTAGCGCTCCAGGTAAAGAACATCCGATGAGCTGTGTAGCCAATAGGTAGACGACACCATCAAATGACTGACCCTGTCCATGGCTCCGGTATTGCCAGCAGATAATGCGTCAAGCCAGATATCACTGACCAGGCGGAAGAAGACCGAAAAATTCAGATACATGCCTCTCTTGATTGACTTGGCATCGGCAGGATAGTTTTTAATCAGGTCCTGGATTTGCCGGGAATGCTCGCCGTAGAGCTTTTGAAATTTCTCTTGGGAATATTTCTCAATATCTTTTAGATCGGCAACTTCAATACGAAAAGGAATATCATCGCGAATGCGCCAGGTAACACCCGGGCAATAATCTCCATACGAGAAAGCAACATTGCTGTCAGCAGAATTGAAGTTACACAACAACTCTCTGGTCTTCAGGCCAACCGACAAAACCGGCCAGTAATAGCGGATATAGGTTGCCGATTCCTTCAGGGACTCTGGCCACTGGCTGACTAATTCGGCCACTTTTTGTTTGTCTGGCCACGCCGATGAGTAATGCTTGTGAATTTCGCTCAACACACCTTTATGTATTGACCTGGCGAGCTCCATGACCTCTCTGGCCATAAGGACTTTAGCCTTGACGCCGGGAGTGTCGGTGATCGCCTGAGTAACGGGAGCAAATGTGGTGGTGATATCCACACGTTTGTCGGCAAGCACCTTAAGAATCTGATCCATCCGCGGTGTAATTGCCCGGTCATGCAGCTCCTTTTCTGCGCCTGAAATATCCCGCTCAGAATACCCCAGTATCTTGAGTTGATAGCGTTCAGGCAAGGCAATAGTGGTGCTCCGGGAATCAAAGGTTGACGCTGCAGCCAATGGCGGGAAGGAAGCATCCTGATCTTCCGAAAGCAGCGCTTGATCGGGAGCATCGCCGACAATAGGGGGTGAGGCGGGTGGTAGTGATGGGAAGGGATTGGTCATGAAAACTCCTGATAAGCTTGAAAACAACAGTTGTCCACTTGATCAAATGAGTGATGGGCTTTTGGACTCATTTCCTCTGCTCCCCGAAGGAATGCATACCAAATCTCTCTATAGATGTATCGCTTCAGCTAAACTCTCATGCTTCTCAGGGTTTCTGTGAGGCTTTGCCTCTGAAAAAATCAGCGAGCACCTCCCGTGTTTCCTCCAGGGGAAATGAATTACTCAGATCCTTTGCCAGGATGGGTGACTGCAGCTGCCCGGTACCCTTCTCGAAGTAATCTCCATTCTTGATGCTCTGCAAAGGAGAGGTCATCCATGTTGAAGACCTATCCTTACGCTCATCGATATACTGCGCAATATCTTTCAGAAAGTGCAGAGTCCTGGCGGTGACCGGAATCAACTCTGACTCTGCCCAACGACTGACTTTCAGTCGCGAATCAGGATCTGCCCCCCAATTGTCAAAGTGCTTCATCAGCCTGCTTTCCTGACTTGAAAAAACATGGCTGAGCAACTGCCGGAAAATGTCTTTATAGTTTTCCTGCCATATCCGGGGACGCGTCACCAGCTGAAATGCGAAAGCTGACAAATCTTCATGGTTTAGCGAGTTGGCATTCGTTAACCGGGCGCACAGTGAGTCACGGTAGCTATCCAGGTAAAGGTAATCGGTTGTGCTGTGTAGCCAATGGGTAGACGACACCATCAAATGACTGACCCTGTCCATGGCCCTGGTATTACCAGCAGATAATGCGTCAAGCCAGATATCGTTGACCAGACGGAAGAAGACCAGAAAATCCAGATACATGCCTTTCTTGATTTTGGCATCGGCAGGATAGTTTTTAACCAGGTCCTGGATTTGCTGTGAATACTCGCCAAAGAACTCCTGAAATTCCTCTTGAGAAAATTTCTCAATATCTTCTAGATCAGAAATTTCAATACTAAAAGGAATATCATCGCGAATGCGGCAATGAACATCCGGGTTATAAGCATGATACGGGCGAACAATCTCGGGGTTAGCAGCATTGAAATTAAACAACAACTCTTTGGTATTCATGCCAACCGTCAAAACCGGCCAATAATAGCGGATATAGGTTGCCGACTCCTTCAGGGACTCTGGCCAATGGCTGACTATTTCGGCCACTTTTTGCTTGTCTGGCCATGCTGATGCGTAGTGCTTGTTAATTTCGCTCAACGCTACTTCATTTATTGAATTGGCGAACTCCATGACCTCTCGGGCCATAGAGACCTTAGCCTTGATGCCGGGAGTGTCGCTGATCGCCTGAGTAATGGCTGCAAATGTAGCAGTGATGTCCACACGTTTTTTGAGCACCTCAAGAACCTGATCCATCCGAGGTGTAATTGCCCGGTCATGCAGCGCCTTTTCTGTGTCTGAAATATCCCGCTCAGAATACCCCAGTATTTGCAGTTGATAGCGCTCAGACAAGGCAATAGCGGTGCTCCGGGAATCGAAGGTTGACGCTGTAGCCGGCGGAGGGCAGGAGGCACCCTGATCTGCAGAAAGCAGTGCTTCGGGAGAGCTGCCGACAACAGGGGGCAGGGCGGGTGGTAGTGATGGAAAGGGATTAGCCATGAAAACTCCTGATTAAAGGTGAACACCCCAGTTGTTAGCATGATTAACAAGAGACGGGCTTTTGACAGACGGGTCAGAAGTAAGTTCCCAAATTCAAGAGATGCATATTCTTGCGACTTTGGTGCAAGAGGATGACAATACTTCGAGACTCCCCTCCTCATGCATGAATTCCTATGACAGAAGCCGTAAGCAAACAGCGCAAAGTATCCCGCAAGACTCAGGCCAGAAGTCTTGAGCGGAGAAGTACCATTCTCACGGTTGCCCGGGAACTGTTGGAAGAGAACGCCATTAATGAACTTTCACTGTACCAGGTAGCGGAAAAAGCCGGGATGCCGCCATCCTCTGTCTATCACTTTTTCCCCAAAGTAGACGCAATACTGGAAGCATTACTGGAGGATATTTTTAGCGATTTTGAAGTGATTCTGGATCAGCCCCTTGATGAGAGTGCAATTCATCACTGGACAGATATCATGCGACAGCTTCAGGTCAGGTATGTGAGCTATTACCGACAGCACAAATACGTTCGGGACCTGATTCTTGGACAGTACACGCCCGGCTCCCTGCTGCATGCTGACTACCAGCATGACGATGTGCTGGGTTGTCGAATCCGGAAATGTCACGAAGCGTATTACCAGCTGCCACCCTTGCCAGCCGGGTTTAATATTTTTGCCATTGCGCTGCAAATAGCGGACAAGGTTTATTCAATATCCCATCAGGAGCATGGCAATATTACCGATGTTATGGCCCGTGAGGGGGGCAATGCTGCGCTGGCTTATTTGGGGGAGTATCTTCCAAGGCTACTTATTAACCCGGATATACGCGAAGACCGACTTTTGACCCATAGATCAATAAATAACACTACATGGTCGGCCTAAACGGCATTTTTAACAGACGCTCCCTAATCATGCCCGAAAACCGCGTTTTCAAGCAGTTATTAAATTCTCAAACTGAATAGCAGGCTTACCAGCTTGTACATTTAGGAATACACCTACGTTGTAAGCCAGTAACTTGCGGGCCATTCTTGCTGTCATGCGCCACATATTACAGCAGCCACTGTGCTCAATATCGAAATAATGTGCCAACTGTCCAATGACGGTTTCGATTCTGCGCCTGACCCGCATAATCAGTTTGACGAATTTTTTTGGCCGGTTATCTTTCATGTTTTTTTTCAATGGCGTTTGCAGGTCGATACCAACCGCTTCGCAATCCTCTTTGAAAATCGGCTTAATGTAGCCTTTGTCTCCCAACAACAACCCGGCTATCGTTTCTATCAAATCGTAAGCTGCATCTCTCTCGTCAACGTTCGCAGGTGTCAGGCTCAGTGAAACTGGAATGCCCGTCATTGAAATTAACAGATGCCCCTGAAAACCAAAAAACTTCCTGTCTTTTGAAGCACAGTAGCCATAAGCCACTTCGTC
>NZ_PJPV01000200.1 GCF_002864045.1 Endozoicomonas acroporae | reverse complement strand
TGTCTTTTGAAGCACAGTAGCCATAAGCCACTTCGTCATTAAATATTTTCCGACGTTTTGCCCGAACCCGCTTGCAAACCTCTATGGGGAAACCATCAATCAGGTGAACATTATCCCTGTCAGCGCCCAATATTTGCACCAGACGCTCTGTGATTTTTTGCTTCACAGCCCAGAGGTTCGCCCCCTGTGAGGCCAGCTTGGTTCTGGCGGGAATGTTTGGAAAAAAGTGTAGCCAGTGTCGTCGAAAATATTTCCAGATATCCTTGTCCTTGTGATATCCAAGCCATTCGCCCACAATTTCAATGGTAATAACCTCGCTATCGCTGAGCTTGGGCTCATAGCCACGAGTACGTAAAGGTGTGGGAAAAAGCTTTTTGAATAAATCATCAATCAGGCAAAAGACATTAATGATAAACTCTTCTTCAGGCATGACTGTCACCGGCTATTAAGCAATCTGTTTTAGAGGGCAGGTTGGTTAAGGTGTAGTCATGCCTTATGTGATGTCAAAAGTCGGCCTTCGCGT
>NZ_PJPV01000020.1 GCF_002864045.1 Endozoicomonas acroporae | reverse complement strand
CCGAATCAAAAGAAGAGAAAGACCACTTCAACACTCAAGCTACCGCCAACCTGCTGTGGACTCTGGCGAAACTGGTAGACAACGGGCTGGAGAAGGTAGCTCAGTTCCAAGAGGCCGTGGCCGCGCTGCTGCCCCACGTGACAACCAAAGCCGAATCAAAAGAAGAGAAAGACCACTTCAACACACAGGAAGTTGCCAGCCTGCTGTGGGCCTTGGCGAAACTGTTGGACAACGGGCTGGAACCTGAGAAAACACAGAAGCTCAAAGAAGCCGTCGTCGCGCTGCTGTCCCGGGTGAAAGCCAAAGCCGAATCACAAGAAGAGAAAGATCACTTTAATCCTCAGGATATCACCAACCTGCTGTGGGCTTCGGCGAAACTGGTGGACAATGGACTGGAGCTGGAGAAAACGCCGAAGCTCAAACAGGTCGTAGCCGCGCTGTTGCCCCATGTGACAACCAAAGCAGAATCAAAAGAACAGAAAGACCGCTTTATTCCTCAGCATATCGCCAACCTGCTGTGGGCCATGGCAAAACTGGTGGACAATGGTCTGAAGCTGAAGAAGATACCGAAGCTAAAAGAGGCCGTGGCCGCACTGTTGCTCCATGTGAAAACCAAAGCCGAATCAAAAGAAGAGAAAGACCACTTTAACACTCAAGCTATCGCTAACCTGCTGTGGGCTTTGGCGAAACTGGTGGACAATGGACTGGAGCTGGAGAAAACACCGAAGCTCAAACAGGTCGTAGCCGCGCTGTTGCCCCATGTGACAAGCAAAGCCGAATCAAAAGAACAGAAAGACCGCTTTATTCCTCAGCATATCGCCAACCTGCTGTGGGCCTTGGCAAAACTGGTGGACAACGGACTGGAGCTGGAGAAGACAGCGAAGCTCAAAGAGGCCCTGGCTACGCTGTTGTACCATGTGAAAACCAAAGCCGAATCGAAAGAAGAGAGAGACCGCTTCAAGCCACAGGGAGTGGCCAACCTGTTGTGGGCCTTGGCGAAACTGGTGGACAACGGGCTGGAGCTCGAGAAGACAGCGAAGCTTAAAGAGACCCTGGCCGCGCTGTTGTACCATGTAAAAACCACAGCCGAATCAAAAGAAGAGAGAGACCACTTCAATACTCAAGGTACCGTCAACCTGCTGTGGGCCATGGCAAAACTGGGTGAGGCCATTGAGCTGAACCTGGTTAAATCTATGTTCGGTTCTCTTGCCGACAGAATCAGTGAAACCCCTCAGCTTTCTCTGCAAAATACATGGATGTCTCTCTGGGGAGCCATGGTATTCTGTGCCAGGTTATATCTGTACTTCGGTAGAGATAATAAAAACCCGCTTGAAAAGCACATAGGTGAACTATTTTCTCGCCTGGGCAATACATCCCCGAACAATATAGAGGCTCAAACCGTCATTGCCATGGCCGCCAGTTGGCTTGGGCGACCGTGTCCGGTGGTCCCCTATTACCAGACAATTATTTCACAATCTCAATCTACCTTCTGCGAGCAACTCCGATTGAGCCTTCCGTCTTTGCAGATTGAAGAAGAAAAGAGTCTGAACTCACTACCTCCGGTTGACCTGCAACTGCCAGATTACAACACGGTGATCGACGTTCAGGGACCTTCCCATTACGTTAGTGGTGATTTCAAAATCAGGAATGGTTCGACTTTATTGAAAGTCGCTCTGCTGAAAAAATTAGGATTTGAGGTCATTGAAATCCCGGTGAACAAGCTTGGGAACCAGGATTCAATGAAAATAGTTATTGAGCAAATAAAGGAAAAGTTAGCCGTTCTCTCAGAGCCTCATGGCTCTGTGTCACTTAGCAGCGGCGAGTGGGCGGCAGACGAGACATATTTTACTGCTGATGAGGGCGGGCAATTTTCGGATGACTGTTATTTTACCGCTGAAGAATATTTAGAAGAGCAAATAAATAAACCAAAAAAGAGAAAAAGGAAGAGAAAAAAAGCCAGTAAAAACTAATGCCTGTTGATGTCGTAGAGTAGTCTACTTTTTATATTTCCCATGAATTAATGAAATATAATGATGGACAGAGGCGGTGCTGGTATCAGTTGGCAATGCGCAACATCAGGTAATGATTATAATCAACCGGATGATCGTACCGATTCTTCAAAGGGGGGGCGATACTGGCATGGCACAGTCAGACAGGTGAATACGCCACTCCCCTATATCCATAAGCGTCATGAATTTTATCCTGCCTCTGACGCCTGCTCTGCTAACCATCCAACAAGACATTCAGTAAAACCTGTCCATTATTTTAATACTCTCATCACACAAGAAAGAATGGATTACCTGGTGAGCATATCTGCTCGATTTGGTGATCGCTATGATGGGAAAAAACACAGTCAATTTGCCACTTTAATCAAACAATACACTGCAGCATTAAGACGACCTTTGCATCATAGTGAACAACGCCAACTGATACCATTGTTGCACAATTTTAAAGCTAACTCCGGGTGGACTTGGCGGAGCCTGACGACAACGTTTCATTCATTTACGTCAGCGGGTGTTTTTACCCCTGACAAATACATGAATGAGGGAAGAAAGGAAACCCAGGCAGTTTTAATGTCAACGTTACTTGATGCCGTAATACGTAAGTACAACCAAAACCCTGAAACCAGGGATATTGATGCGCAAGGTAGCGCCAACCTGCTGTGGGCCATGGCGAAACTGGTGGACAACGGGCTGGAGTTGGAAAAGACACCCAGGCTCAAAGAGGCAGCAGCCACGCTGTTGCCCAAGGTGAAAACCAAAGCCGAATCAAAAGAGGAGAAAGACCACTTTATCCCTCAGCACATCTCCAACCTGCTGTGGGCCGTGGCGAAATTGGTAGACAACGGGCTGGAGAAAACACCAAAGCTCAAAGGTGCTGTAGCCGCGCTGTTGCCCCACGTGACAACCAACGCCGAATCAAAAGAAGAGAAAGACCACTTCAAGCCACAGGAAGTCGTCAACCTGCTGTGGGCCATGGCAAAACTGGTAGACAACGGTCTGGAGCTGGAGAATGCAGCAAAGCTCAAAGAGGCCGTGGCCGCGCTGTTGCCCCAGGTAAAAACCAAAGCCGAATCAAACGCAGAGAAAGACCACTTTAATGCACAGCATATCGCCAACCTGTTGTGGGCCGTGGCGAAATTGGTGGACAAAGGGCTGGAGTTGGAGAAGACACCGAAGCTCAAAGAGGCCTTGGTTGCTCTGCTGCCCCGGGTGAAAACCAAAGCTGAATCAACAGAAGAGAAAGACCACTTCAAGCCACAGGAAGTCACCAACCTGCTGTGGGCCCTGGCGAAACTGGTGGACAATGGGCTGAAGCTGAAGAAGCTACCGAAGCTCAAAGAGGTTGTGGCTGCGCTGTTTCCCCAGGTAAAAAACCAAGCCGAATCAAAAGAAGAGAAAGATCGCTTCAAACCACAGCACCTCGCCAACTTGCTGTGGGCCGTGGCGAAACTGGTGGACAACGGGCTGGAACTGGAGAAAACACCGAAGCTCAAAGAGGCTTTGGTTGCCTTGCTGCCCCAGGTGAAAACCAAAGCTGAATCAGCAGAAGAGAAAGACCACTTTATTCCTCAGCATATCGCCAATCTGCTGTGGGCCCTGGCGAAACTGGTGGACAATGGGCTGGCGCTGGATGAGACAGCGAAGCTCAACGAGGCTGTGACCACGCTGTTGCCCCATGTGAAAAACAAAGCCGAATTAACAGCAGAAAAAGACCACTTCAAGCCACAGGAAGTCGCCAACCTGCTGTGGGCCCTGGCGAAACTGGTAGACAATGGGCTGGAGCTGAGGAAGACACCGAAGCTCAAAGAGTCCGTGGTTGCGCTGTTGCCCCATGTGAAAACCAAAGCCGAATCAACAGCAGAGAAAGATCACTTGAAGCCACAGGAAGTCACCAACCTGCTGTGGGCCTTGGCGAAACTGGTGGACAATGGGTTGGAGCTGGAGAAGACAGTAACGCTCAAAGAGGTCGTGGCCGCACTGCTGCTCGATGTGAAAACCAAAGCCGAGTCAAAAGAAGAGAAAGACCACTTTATTCCACAGCATATCGCCAACCTGCTGCGGACCTTGGTGACACTGTTGGAAAACGGGTTGGAGCTGAAGAAGATACCGAAGCTCAAAGCAGTCTTGGCCGCGCTGTTGCGCCATGTGCAAGCCAAAGCCGAATCAAAAGAAAAGAAAAACTACTTCAAGCCACAGGAGGTCACCACACTGGTGTGGTCCGTGGCGAAACTGGGTGAGGCCATTGAGCTGAACCAGGTTAAATCTATATTCGATTCTCTTGTCGACAGCATCAGTGAAAACCCTCAGCTCTCTCAGCAAGATATATCAATGGCTCTCTGGGGAGTCATGGTATTCAGTGCCAGGTATTATCTGTACTTCGGTGACGATAATAAAAACACCCTTGAAAAGCACATAGATGAACTGTTTTCTCGCCTGGAAAGTCCATCCCCGTGCAATACAGAGTTTCCATTCATCACTGCCATGGCTGCAAGTTGGCTTGGGAGGGCGTGTCCAGTGGGCCCCCATTACCAGACAATCACTTCCCAATCTCAATCCATCTTACGCGATCAGCTCCAGTCAAGCCTTCCGTCTTTGGAGATTAAAGAAGAACAGAGTCTTAACTCACTACCTCCGGTTGACCTGCAACTGCCAGATTACAACACGGTGATCGACGTTCAGGGACCTTCTCATTACGTGAGTGGTGATTTCAAAACCAGGAATGGTTCGACTTTATTGAAAGTCGCTCTGCTGAAAAGATTAGGATTTGAGGTTATTGAAATACCGGTGGACAAGCTTTGGAAACAGGATTCAATGAAAAGAGTTATTGAGCAAATAAAGACAAAGTTAGCCGTCTCGCCAGAGGCTCATGGTCCTGTGTCCCCTGACAGCAATGAGTGGGCGGCAGACGAGTCATATTTTACTGCTGATGAGGGAGGGCAATTTTCGGATGACTGTTATTTTACCGCTGAAGAATATTTAGAAAAGCAAATAAATAAACCCAAAAAGAGAAAAATGAAGAGAAAAAAGCCAGTAAAAACTGCTGCCTGTTGATGCCGTAGAGTAGTCTACATTTTATATTTTCCATGAATTAATGAAATTATAATTATGGACAAAGGCGGTGCTGGTATAAGTTGGACATGCACAACATCAGGTAATGATTATAATCAACCGGATGATCATACCGGTGCTTCCGGGAGTGGGCGATACAGGTATGGCACAGTGAGGCAGACGAATACTCCACTCCCATATATCCCGGAGCGTCATGAATTTTATCTTGCTTCTGACGCCTGCTCTGCTAACCATCCACCAAGACATTCAATTAAACCGGTTCAGGATTTTAATGCACTCATCACACAAGAAAGAATGGATTACCTGGTGAGCATATCTGCTCGTTTTGGTGATCGCTATGATGGGAAAAAACACAGTCAATTTGCCACTTTAATCAAACAATACACTTCAGCGTCAAGACGACCTTTACATCATAGTGAACAATGCCAATTGATACCATTGTTGCACAATTTTAAAGCTACCGCCGGGTGGACCTGGCGAAGCATGACGACAACGCTTCATTCATTTACGTCAGCGGGTGTTTTTACCCCTCATAAGTACATGAATGAGGGAAGTAAGGAAACTCAGGAAGCTTTATTGTCAACTTTACTTGATGCAGTAATACGTAAGTGCAACCAAAAACCTGAAGCCAGGGGTATTGATGCCCAAGGTACCGCCAACCTGCTATGGGCCCTGGCAAAAATGATTGACAACGGGCTTGAGCTGGAGACGACAGAGAAGCTCAAAGAAGCCGTCGCCACGCTGTTGCCCCATGTGAAAACCAAAGCGGAATCAACAGTAAACTACTTCACGCCACAGGAAGTAGGCAACCTACTTTGGGCCATGGCGAAACTGGTGGAAAACGGGCTGGAGAAGACGCCGAAGCTCAAAGAGGCGTTAACTGCGCTGTTTCCCCATATAAAAACCAAAGCCGAATCAAAAGAAGGGAAAGATCACTTCAACACTCAAGGAATTGCCAACCTGCTGTGGGCCATGGCAAAAATGGTGGGCAATGGACTGGAGAAAACACCGAAGCTTAAAGAGGCAGTAGCCGCTCTGTTGCCCCATGTAAAAACCAAAGCCGAATCAAAAGGAGAGAAAGACCACTTCAAGCCACAGGAAGTCGCCAACCTGCTGTGGGCCGTGGCGAAACTGGTGGAAAAAGGGTTGGAGAAGACAGCGAAGCTCAAAGAGGCCGTGGCCGCGCTGTTGCCACTTGTAAAAACCAAAGCCGAATCAACAGAAGAGAAAGACCACTTCAAGCCACAGGAAGTCGCCAATCTACTGTGGGCCGTAGCCAAACTGGTGGACAATGGGCTGAAGCTGGAGAAGACGCCGAAGCTCAAAGAGACCGTGACCGCGCTGTTACCCCATGTGAAAACCAATGCCGAATCAAAAGAAAGGAAAGACCACTTTATTCCTCAGCATATCGCCAACCTGCTGTGGGCCCTGGCGAAACTGGTGGACAATGGGCTGGAGAAGACAGCGAAGCTCAAAGAGACCGTAGCCGTACTTTTGTCCTATGTAAAAACCAGAGCCGAATCAAAACAAGAGAAAGTGCTCTTTATTCCTCAACATATCACCAGCCTGCTGTGGGCCGTGGCGAAACTGGTGGACAATGGGCTGGAGAAGACAGCGAAGCTCAAAGAAGTTGTGGCCGTGCTGTTGCCCCGGGTGAAAGCCAAAGCCGAATCAAAAGAAGAGAAAGACCACTTTACTTCTCAGCATATCGCCAGCCTACTGTGGGCCTTGGCAAAATTGGTGGACAACGGGCTGGAGCTGGAGAAGACAGCGAAGCTCAAAGAGACCCTGGCCGCTCTATTGTACCATGTAAAAAACAAAGCCGAATCAACAGAAGAGAAAGACCACTTCAAGCCACAGGATGTCACCAACCTGCTGTGGGCCTTGGCGAAACTGTGGGACAACGGGCTGGAGCTGAAGAAGACGCTGAAGCTCAAAGAGACCGTGGTTGCGCTGTTGCCCCATGTGAAAAGCAAAGCCGAATCAAAAGAAGAGAAAGACCACTTTATTCCTCAGCATATCGCCAACCTGCTGTGGGCCCTGGCAAAACTGGGTGAGACTATTGAGCTGAATCTGGTTAAATCTACGTTCGATTCTCTTGTCGAAAGAATCAGTGAAAGCCCTCAGTTCACTCAACAAGGTATATTGATGTCTCTCTGGGGAGTCATGGTATTTTGTGCCAGGTTTTATCTTTGTAAGGGCTCCAATATTAAAAGCTCGCTTGAAAAGCGCATAGGTGAACTATTTTCTCGCCTGGAAAATACATTCCAAATGGATACAGAGGAAGAAGCCATCATTGCCATGGCCGCAACCTGGCTTGGGAGAGCGTGTCCGGTGGTTCCCCATTACCACACAACCATTTCACAATCTCAAGCCATCTTACGCGATCAACTCCAATCAAGCCTTCCGTCTTTGAAGATTGAAGAAGAAAAGAGTCTGAACTCATTACCTCCGGTTGACCTGCTACTGCCAGATTACAACATGGTGATCGACGTTCAGGGACCTTTTCATTACGTGTGTGGTGATTTCAAAACCAGGAATGGTTCGACTTTATTAAAAGTCGCTCTGCTGAAAAAATTAGGATTTGAGGTCATTGAAATCCCGGTGAACAGGCTTGATAACCAGGATTCAATGAAAAGAGTTATTGAGCAAATAAAGGCAAAGTTAGCCGTCCTGCCAGAGGCTCATGGCTCTGTGTCATTTAGCAGCGGTGAGTGGGCGGCAGATGAGGCATATTTTACTGCTGGTGAGGGAGGACAATGTTCGGATGACTGTTATTTTACCGCTGAGGAATATTTAGAAGAGCAAATAAATAAGCTCAAAAAGAGAAAAAGGAAGAGAAAAAAGCCAGTAAAAACTGCTGCCTGTTGATGCCGAAGAGTAGTCTACATTTTATATTTTCCATGAATTAATGAAATATAATTATGGACAAAGCTGGTGCTGGTATAAGTTGGAAATGCACAACATCAGGTAATGATTATAATCAACCAGATGATCATGCCGGTGCTTCCGGGAGTGGGCGATACAGGTATGGCAGAGTCAGGCAAACGAATACTCTACTCCCCTATATCCCGAAGCGTCATGAATTTTATCGTGCTTCTGACGCCTGCTCTGCTAACCATCCACCAAGACATTCAATAAAACCTTTTCAGGATT
This sequence comes from Endozoicomonas acroporae, assembly GCF_002864045.1. Classification (GTDB taxonomy): domain Bacteria; phylum Pseudomonadota; class Gammaproteobacteria; order Pseudomonadales; family Endozoicomonadaceae; genus Endozoicomonas; species Endozoicomonas acroporae. The sequence continues at coordinate 41,981 of NZ_PJPV01000020.1, read as the reverse complement.
TTAATGCTCTCATCACACAAGCAAAAATGGATGGGCTGGTGAGGATATCGGCTCGTTATGGTGGTCGCTATGATGGGAGCAAACATGGTCAATTTGCCTGTTTAATCAAACAATACACATCAGGGTCAAAACGACCATTAAATCATAGTGAACAACGTCAACTGATACCATTGCTGCACAATTTTAAAGTGACACCCGGGTGGACCTGGCGAAGCCTGACGACAACGCTTCATTCATTTACTTCAGCGGGTGTTTTGACCACTCATAAATACATGAATGAGGGGTATAGGAAAATTCAAGCCGCTTTACTGTCAACTTTACTTGATGGATTAATACTTAAGTGCAACCAAAAAACTGAAGCCAGTGATATTGATGTACGAGGTATCACCAACCTGCTGTGGGCCTTGGCGAAACTGGTGAATAATGGGTTTGAGCCGGAGACTACTCTGAAGCTCAAAGAAGCCGTCGCCACGCTGTTGCCCCATGTGAAAACCAAAGCCGAATCAAAAGAAGGGAAAGATCACTTCAACACTCAAAGTATTGCCAACCTGCTGTGGGCCATGGCAAAACTGGTGGACAATGGTCTGGAGAAAACACCGAAGCTCAAAGAGGCGGTAGCCGCGCTGTTGCCCCATGTCAAAACCAAAGCTGAATCAAAAGAAGAGAAAGACCACTTTATTCCTCAGCATATCGCCAACCTGCTGTGGGCTTTGGCGAAATTGGTGGACAAAGGACTGAAGCTGGAGAAGACCGCGAAGCTCAAAGAGGCCGCCGCCGCACTGTTGCCCTGTGTGAAAAACGGAGCCGAAGCAAAAGAAGCGAAAGACCACTTCAATCCACAGGAAGTCGCCAACCTGCTTTGGGCCATGGCGAAACTGTTGGACAATGGTCTGGAGCTGGAAAAGACACCGAAGCTCAGAGAGGCTGTGGCCGCGCTGCTGGCCAATGTGAAAACCAAAGCCAAATCAAAAGAAGAGAGAGACCACTTCAATCCACTGGAAGTCGCCAATCTACTGTGGGCCATGGCGAAACTGGTGGACAATGGACTGGATCTGGGGAAGACAGCGAAGCTCAAAGAGACTGTAGTCGTACTTTTGTCCTATGTAAAAACCAGAGCCGAATCAAAACAAGAGAAAGTGCTCTTTACTCCTAAACAGATCACCAGCCTGCTGTGGGCCGCGGCGAAACTGGTGGACAATCGGCTGGAGCTGGAGAAGGCACCAAAGCTCAAAGAGGCCGTCGACACGCTGTTGCCCCATGTGAAAACTATGGCCGAATCAAAAGAAGAGAGAGACCACTTCAAGCCACAGGAAGTCGCCAATCTACTGTGGGCCATGGCGAAACTGGTGGACCATGGTCTGGAGCTGGAGAAGACACCGAAGCTTAAAGAGGCCTTGGCCGCGCTGTTGCTCCAGGTGAAAACCAAAGCCGAATCAAAAGAAGAGAAAGACCACTTTATTCCTCAGCATATTGCCAATCTGCTGTGGGCCTTGGCAAAACTGGTGGACAACGGGCTGGAGCTGGAGAAGACAGCGATCCTCAAAGAGGCCGTGGTCGCGCTGCTGCCCCGGGTGAAAACCAAAGCCGAAGCAAAAGAAGAGAAAGACCTCTTTATTCCCCAGCATATCGCCAATCTGCTGTGGGCCTTGGCAAAACTGGTGGACAACGGGCTGGAGCCGGAGAAGACAGCGAAGCTCAAAGAAGTTGTGGCCGCGCTGTTGCCCCATGTGAAAACCAAAGCTGAATCAAAAGAAGAGAGAGACCACTTCAATACTCAGGGTACCGCCAACCTGCTGTGGGCCTTGGCAAAACTGGGGGACAATGGGCTAGAGAAGACAGCGAAGCTCAAAGAGGCACTGGCCGCGCTTTTGTACCATGTGAAAACCAAAGCCGAATCAAAAGAAGAGAAAGACCACTTTATTCCTCAGCATATCGCCAATCTGCTGTGGGCCTTGGCAAAACTGGTGGACAACGGGCTGGAGCCGGAGAAGACAGAGATGCTCAAAGAAGTTGTGGACGCGCTGTTGCCCCATGTGAAAACCAAAGCCGAATCAAAAGAAGAGAGAGACCACTTCAATACTCAGGGTACCGCCAACCTGCTGTGGGCCTTGGCAAAACTAGGGGACAACGGGCTAGAGAAGACAGCGAAGCTCAAAGAAATCCTGGCCGCACTTTTGTACAATGTAAAAACCAAAGTCGAATCAACAGAAGAGAACGACCACTTCAAGCCACAAGAAGTCACCAACCTGCTGTGGGTCCTGGCAAAACTGGGTGAGGCTATTGAGCTGAACCTGGTTAAATCTACGTTCGATTCTCTTGTCGAAAGAGTCAGTGAAAGCTCTCAGTTCTATCAACAAGGTGTATTGATGTCTCTCTGGGGCGTCATGGTATTTTGTGCCAGGTTTTATCTTTGTAATTACACCAATAATAAAAGCTCGCTTGAAAAGCACGTAGGTGAACTATTTTCTCGACTGGAAAATACCTTACAAATAAATACAGAGGAAGAATCCATCATTGCCATGGCCGCAAGCTGGCTTGGAAGAGCGTGTCCGGTCGTCCCCCATTACCCGACGATTATTTCACAATCTCAATCCACCTTCCGTGATCAACTACAATCCAGCCTTCCGTCTTTAAAGTTTGAAGAAGAAAAGAGTTTGAACTCATTACCTCCGGTTGACCTGCTACTGCCAGATTACAACATGGTGATCGACGTTCAGGGACCTTCTCATTACGTGTGTGGTGATTTCAAAACCAGGAATGGTTCGACTTTATTGAAAGTCGCTCTGCTGAAAAGATTAGGATTTGAGGTTATTGAAATACCGGTGGACAAGCTTTGGAAACAGGAGTCAATGACAAGAGTTATTGAGCAAATAAAGACAAAGTTAGCCGTCTCGTCAGAGGCCCATGGTCCTGTGTCACCGGACATCAGCGAGTGGGCGGCAGGTGAGGCATATTTTACTGCTGATGAAGGAGGGCCATTTTCGGATGACTGTTATTTTACCGCTGAAGAATATTTAGAAGAGCAAATAAATAAACCAAAAAAGAGAAAAAAGAAGAGAAAAAAAGCCAGTAAAAACTAATGCCTGTTGGTGCCGTAGAGTAGTCTACATTTTATATTTTCCATGAATTAATGAAATATAATTATGGACAAAGGTGGTGCTGGTATAAGTTTGACATGCACGACATCAGGTAATGATTATAATCAACCGGATGATCATACCGTTGCTTCAAGGAGTGGGCGATACAGGTATGGCACAGTGAGGCGGACGCATACTCCACTCCCCTATATCCCGGAGCGTCATGAATTTTATCCTGCCTCTGACGCCTGCTCTGCTAACCATCCACCAAGACATTCAATAAAACCGGTTCAGGATTTTAATGCTCTTATCACACAAGAAAGAATGGATGACCTGATAAGGATATCTGCTCATTATGGTGATCGCTATGATGGGAAAAAACACAGTCAATTTGCCTGTTCAATCAAACAATACACATCAAGGTCAAAAAGACCATTAAATCAAACTGAACAACACCAACTGATGATACCATTGTTGCACGCTTTTAAAGCGACATCCGGGTGGCCTTGGCGAAGCCTGACGACGACGCTTCATTCATTTACATCAGCGGGTGTTTTTACCCCACATCAGTACATGAATGAGAGAAGTATGGAGGCTCAGGCAGCTTTATTGTCAACGTTACTTGATGCAGTAATACTTAAGTGCAACCAAAAACCTGACGCCATGGGTATTGATACCCGAGGTACCGCCAATCTGCTGTGGGCCCTGGCAAAAATGGTGGGCAACGGGCTTGAGCTGGAGACGACACCGAAGCTCAAAGAAGCCGTCGCGACGCTGTTGCCCCACGTGAAAACCAAAGCCGAATCAATAGAAGAGAAAGACCACTTTAATCCACAGGAAATCACCAATCTGCTATGGGCTGTGGCGAAACTGTTGGACAACGGGCTGGAACTGGAAAAGATACCAAAGCTCAAAGAGACCGTGGTCGCGCTGTTGTCCCATGTGAAAACCAAAGCCGAATCAAAAGAAGGGAAAGATCACTTCAACACTCAAGGCACTGCCAACCTGCTGTGGGCCATGGCAAAAATGGTGGACAATGGGCTGGAGAAAACACCGAAGCTCAACGAGGCGGTAGCCGCGCTGTTGCCCCTGGTAAAAACCAAAGCCGAATCAAAAGAAGAGAGAGACCACTTCAAGCCACAGGAAGTCGCCAATCTGGTGTGGGCCGTGGCGAAACTGGTGGACAACGGGCTGGAGAAGACAGCGAAGCTCAAAGAGGCCGTGGCCGCGCTGTTGCCCCAGGTGAAAACCAAAGCCGAATCAAAAGAAGAGAGAGACCACGTCAACCCTCAAGTTACTGCTAACCTGCTGTGGGCTATGGCAAAATTGGTGGATAATGGGCTGGAGAAAACGCCGAAGCTCAAAGAGGCGGTAGCCGCACTGTTGCCCCATGTAAAAACCAAAGCCGAATCAAAAGAAGAGAAAGACCACTTCAAGCCACAGGAAGTCGCCAACCTGCTGTGGGCCGTGGCAAAACTGGTGGACAACAGGCTGGCGCTGGAGAAGACAGCAAAGCTCAAAGAGGCCATCGTCGCACTGTTGCCCCATGTGAAAACCAGAACTGAATCAAAAGGCTACTTCAAGCCACAGGAAGTGACTAACCTGCTGTGGGCCTTGTCGAAACTGGTGGACAACGGGCTGGAGCTTGAGAAAACACTGCGGCTCAAAGAGACCGTTGCTGCGCTGTTGCCCCGGGTGAAAACCAAAGCCGAATCAAAAGAAGAGAGAGACCAGTTCAATCCACAGGAAACCGTCAACCTGATGTGGGCCGTGGCAAAACTGGTGGACAACGGACTGGAGTTGGAGACGACACCGGAGCTCAAAGAGACCGTGGCCGTACTTTTATCCTTTGTAAAAACCAAAGCTGAATCAAAACAAGAGAAAATCCACTTTATCCCTCAACACATCAACAACCTGCTGTGGGCCGTGGCGAAACTGGTGGACAATGGACTGGAGCTGGAGAAGACAGCCAAGCTCAAAGAGACTGTGGCCGCGCTGCTGCCCCATGTGAAAACCACCGCCGAATCACAACAAGAGAAAGACCGCTTTATTCCTCAGCATATCGCCAATCTGCTGTGGGCTGTGGCGAAACTGGTCGAAAATGGGCTGGCGCTGGAGAAGGCACCAAAGCTCAACGAGGCGGTAGCCGTGCTGTTGCCCCATGTGAAAACTATGGCCGAATCAAAAGAAGAGAGAGACCACTTCAAGCCACAGGAAGTCGCCAATCTACTGTGGTCCATGGCGAAACTGGTAGACAATGGTCTGGAGCTGGAGAAAACACCGAAGCTTAAAGAGGCCGTGGCCGCGCTGTTGCTCCAGGTGAAAACCAGAGTCGCATCAAAAGAAGAGAAAGACCACTTCAACACTCAAGCTATCGCTAACCTGCTGTGGGCTGTGGTGAAACTGTTGGAGAATGGGCTGGAGCTGGAGAAGGCACCAAAGCTCACAGAGGCGGCAGCCGTTCTGCTACCCCATGTGAAAACCAAAGCCGAATCAAAAGACCACTTAATTCCTCAGCATATTGCCAACCTGTTGTGGGCCGTGGCGAAACTGGTGGACAATGGGCTGGCACTGGAGACGACACCAATGCTCAAAGAGGCCATGGCTGCGCTGTTGCCCCATGTGAAAACCAAAGCCGAATCAACAGAAGAGAAAGACCACTTTAAGCCACAGGAAGTCACCAACCTGGTGTGGGCCGTGGCGAAACTGGTGGACAACGGGCTGGAACTGGAGATGGTGGCAAAGCTCAAAGAGACCTTGGTCGCGCTGTTGTCCCATGTGAAAACCAAAGCCCAATCAAAAGAAGAGAAAGACCACTTTATTCCTCTGCATATCGCCAACCTGTTGTGGGCCGTGGCCAAACTGGGTGAGGCCATTGAACTGAAACTGGTTAAATCTACGTTCGATTCTCTTGCCTGCAGACTCAGTGAAAACCCTCAGCTCCCTCAGCAATATATATCGGTCTCTCTCTGGGGAGTCATGGTATTCTGTGCCAGGTCTTATCTGTACTTCGGTGACGATAATAAAAACGCCCTTGAAAAGTACATAGATAAACTGTTTTCTCGTCTGGAAAGTCTACCCCCGTGCAATACAGAGTTTTCATGCATCGCTGCCATGGCCGCAAGTTGGCTTGGGAGAGCGTGTTCGGAGGCCCCCCATTACCAGACAATCACTTCGCAATCTCAATCCAACTTACGCGATCAACTCCAGTCAAGCTTTCCGTCTTTGCAGATTGAAGAAGAAAAGAGTCTGAACTCGCTACCTCCGGTTGACCTGCTACTGCCAGATTACAACATGGTGATCGACGTTCAGGGACCTTCTCATTACGTGTGTGGTGATTTCAAAACCAGGAATGGTTCGACTTTATTGAAAATCGCCCTGCTGAAAAAATTAGGATTTGAGGTCATTGAAATACCGGTGAACAAGCTTAATAACCAGGATTCAATGAAAAGAGTTATTGAGCAAATAAAGATAAAGTTAGCCGTCTCGCCAGAGGCCCATGGTCTTGTGTTACATAGCAGTGGCGAGGAGGCAGCAGATGAGGTTTATGTTACTGCCGATGAAGAATGGCAGTTATCGGATGACCGTTATTTTACCGCTGAAGAATATTTAGAAGAGCAAACAAAGAAACCAAAAAAGAGAAAAAGGAAGAGAAAAAAAGCCCGTAAAACTAATGCCTGTTGATGCCGTGAGTAGCCTACATTTTATATTTACCATGAATTAATGAAATAAAATTATGGACAGAGGCAGTGCTGGTATAAGTTGGAAATGTGCAACATCAGGTCATGATTATAATCAACCGGATGATCATACCGGTGCTTCAGGAAGTGGGCGATACAGGTATGGCACAGTGAGGCGGGCGAATACACCACTTCCCTATATCCCGGAGCGTCATGAATTTTATCCTGCTTCTGACGCCTGCTCTGCTAACCATCCATCAGGACATTCAATAAAACCTGTTCAGGATTTTAATGCTCTCATCACACAAGCAAAAATGGATGACCTGGTGAGGACATCCACTCAATATGGTGATCGCTATAATGGGAAAAAACACAGTCAATTTGCCTGTTCAATCAAACAATACACATCAAGGTCAAAAAGACCATTAAATCGTAGTGAACAATGCCAACTGATACCATTGTTGCACGCTTTTAAAGCGACACCCGGGTGGCCCTGGCGAAGCCTGACGACAACGATTCATTCATTTACGTCAGCAGGTGTTTTTACCCCTCATAAATACATGAATGAAAATAAGGAAGCTCAGGCAGCTTTATTATCAACGTTACTTGATGCAGTAATAGTTAAGTGCAAGCAAAAACCTGAAGCAAGGGATATTGATGCCCAAGGTACCGCCAACCTGCTGTGGGCCCTGGCAAAAATGGTTGGTAACGGGCTGGAGCTGGAGAAAACACCGAAGCTCAAAGAGGCCGTGGCCGCGCTGTTGCCCCGGGCGAAAATCAAAGCCGAATCAAAAGATGGGAAAGACTTCTTTATTCCTCAGCATATCGCCAATCTGCTGTGGGCAGTGGCAAAATTGGTAGATAACGGGCTGGAGCTGGAGAAGACACCGAAGCTCAAAGAAGTTGTGGCCGCGCTGTTGCTCCATGTGAAAACGAAAGCCGAATCAAAAGAAGAGAAAGACCACTTCCGCTCTCAAGGTACCGCCAACCTGCTGTGGGCTCTGGTGAAACTGGTTGAAAACGGGCTGGATCTGGAGAAGACAGCGCAGCTCAAAGAGGCCGTAACCGCGCTGTTGCCCCATGTGAAAATCAAAGCTGAATCAAAAGAAGAGAAAGACCACTTCAAGCCACAGGAAGTCGCCAACCTGCTTTGGGCCATGGCGAAATTGTTGGACAATGGTCTGAAGAAGACATCGAAGTTTAGAGAGGCCGTGGCCGCGCTGCTGGCCAATGTGAAAACCAAAGCCAAATCAAAAGAAGAGAAAGACCACTTTATTCCTCAGCATATCAGCAACCTGCTGTGGGCCGTGGCAAGATTGGTGGACAACGGGCTGGAGCTGGAGAAGACACCGAAGCTCAAAGAGGTTGTAGTCGCACTGTTGCCCCATGTGAAGGCCAAAGCCGAATCGAAAGAAGAGAAAGACCACTTCAACACTCAAGCTACCGCCAACCTGCTGTGGGCTTTGGCAAAATTGGTGGACAACGGGTTGGAGCTGGAGAAGACAGGGCCGCTAAACGAGGCCGTGGCCGCGCTGTTGCCCCATGTGAAAACCAAAGCCGAATCAAAAGAAAAGAAAGACTTCTTCAACACTCAAGGTGTTGCCAACCTGCTGTGGGCTGTGGCGAAACTGGTGGACAATGGGCTGGAGTCAGAGAAGGTACCAAAGCTCACCGAGGTGTTAGTCGCGCTGTTACCCCATGTGAAAACCAAAGCCAAAGAACAGAAAAACCACTTTATACCTCAGCATATCGTCAATCTGCTGTGGGCCTTGGCAAAACTGGTGGACATCGGGCTGGAGCTGGAGAAGACAGCGATCCTCAAAGAGACCCTGGCCGCGCTGTTGTACCATGTGAAAACCAAAGCCGAATCAAAAGACGAGAGAGACCACTTCAATGCTCAAGGTCTCGCCAACCTGGTGTGGGCCTTGGCGAAACTGGGGGACATCGGGCTGGAGCTGGAGAAGACAGTGAAGCTCAAAGAGACCCTGACCGCGCTGCTGTACCGTGTAAAAACCAAAGCCGAATCAAAAGAAGAGAGAGACCGCTTCATTCCTCAAGGTATCGTCAACCTGCTGTGGGCCTTGGCAAAACTGGGTGAGGCCATTGAGCTGAACCTGATTAAATCTACGTTTGATGCTCTGGTCGCCAGAATCAGTGAAACCCCTCAGCGTTCCCAGCAAAATATATGGATGTCTCTCTGGGGAGTCATGGTATTCTGTGCCAGGTTTTATCTGTGCTTTGGTAGAAATAATAAAAACCCGCTTGAAAAGCACATAGGTGAACTATTTTCTCGCCTGGAAAGTACATTCCCGGACGATTTAGAGGCGCAAACCGTCATGGTCATGGCCGCCAGTTGGCTTGGGAGACCGTGTGCGATGGCCCCCTATTACCAGACAAACATTTCACAATCTCAAACCATCTTTCGCGAGCAACTCCAATCAAGCCTTCCGTCGTTGCAGATTGAAGAAGAGAAGAGTCTGAACTCATTACCTCCGGTTGACTTGCTACTGCCAGATTACAACATGGTGATCGACGTTCAGGGACCTTATCATTATGTGAGTGGTGATTTCAAAACAAGGAACGGTGCAACGTTGCTGAAAATCGCCCTGCTGCAAAAATTAGGATTCGAAGTCATTGAAATTCCGGTGAACAAGCTTTGGAAACAGAATTCAATGAAAAGAGTTATTGAGCAAATAAAGACTAAATTAGCCGTTCAGCTGGAGGCTCATGGTCCTATGTTACACAACAGTGGCGAGGAGGAGGCCGATGAGGCATACGTTACTGCTGATGAAGGAGGGCTATTTTCAGATGACGGTTATGCTACCGCCGAAGAATATTCAGAAGAGCAAATAAATAAACCAAAAAAGAGAAAAAGGAAGAGAAAAAGAGCCAATAAACGACTCTCTTCCAGCATGACTTAAGAATCAGTTTGACATTCTGGTGGAGGTGTACTTTCTTTTTTCTACCGTATTAATATATGGCAGCTGTTTAGTACGTTTGCCGTGAAAGAAAATTGCCACGGAGGCACAGAGACACGGAGAGCAGAAAAACGCTTTTCCTCTGTGTCTCCGTGACTCTGTGGCTAAAGCTTTCATGACAGAGGGGACAAACCATCGTCATGAACATTTGTGTTAAAGAGGGATTTAAAATGGATAAGGCAATAAGCATTGTGCTCGGGGGGATAAATGCTGCCCACTCAAAGGAGCAAATGCCTGCGGAAGTTCAAAAACGAGACCCGCTGCATTTCGGAGATCACCAGGTTAAAGTGTTGAAAGCCTATATTGATGGTATGCATGCCCCAAAATTTACCACTTATGTCGGACGTGATGTTGAAAATTTCAATTCACGTCGTGAAGCATTAGATTCCGGCAAACAGTTAACCTCCGGACAAATCCGCGCTATCACGAAGACAATGAAGAATGCTATCAGGCATTTCGAGCATTATCTTTCCAAGGATTACATTGAACCCAACTATGATCTTAATGAAACAACTAATGAAGAAGTGAAAGAATTTGTAGCAGGTGCGATGGAGGAGGTTGCTGCTGATATTAACAGACTTAAAGCTCTTAAAAAGAGATAAGTTTATTGTTATTTGGAAATATCCAATCCAGTTATTTTTTGAATCATTAATAGAATATATAATCCTCCGCCCCGGCTCTGTCTGCCGTGGGTTTCTATTCTGTGAGCAACAATGAGCAACAATCTTTCAGCTTTTGCCCGCTATCGTGGCAAACTTGGTGAATTAATGTATTTGGCCGGGCCTATCATGGGGGCTCAACTGGCAACCACCGGTATGACATTTGTCGACACCAGTATGGCCGGGCAATATTCAGCCCTGGATCTGGCTTCTATTGCCATTGGCTCCAGTACCTGGGTACCGGTCTACCTGTTAATCCGTGGCATATTAATGGCCATCACGCCCACGGTTGCCCATCTGTACGGTGCACGTCAAACCGGAGAGATTGCTGGTCAGGTGCGTCAGGGGTTATGGATTGCCCTGCTGATGAGCCTGTTGGCCCTGGGTTTTATTTACCAATCCGATGTCGTATTGCAATGGTTGCAGGTTGGGCCTGCGATGGCGGGTAAAACGCTGGAGTATCTGAAAGCGCTGGCCTGGGGCATTCCGGCGATTTGTTTGTTCCAGGCGCTTAACTGCTACTGTGAAGGAATGGGTAAAACCAAGCCCGGCATGGTGTTCAGTTTTATTGCCCTTAATTTTACCTCACTGACCTTTATGGTGCCGTTGAGTCTGTCCATGGGGCTGACCATTCGTGTCGGGCAGGCACTGGGTGCCGGTAAAACTGCGCAGGCCGCCTACTCCAGCTATGCGGGTATTGTCACGACGCTGGTCAGTGCCACCCTCAGTGCTGCCGTGATGTTGTTTCTGCCAGGGGTGGTGACCTCAATCTATACACAGAACACAGAGGTGGCCATTCTGGCTGCTCAGCTGCTGGTTTATGCGGCACTGTTCCAATACGCCGATGGCATTCAGATTGCTGCTATTGGTGCGCTTCGTGGCTATAAAGATACCCGGGTTCCCATGGCGATGATTCTGTTTGCCTGCTGGGGTGTGGCGTTACCCCTGGGCTATATTCTCGGGCTGACCGACTGGATTGTGGCACCAATGGGGCCTCATGGCTTATGGATTGGTCTGGTGAGTGCATTGACCATGAGTGCCATCCTTTTGACCTTGCGTCTGCGTGCCATTATTCGGCATCGGGTGTCTGCCGCTGATAACATGGCTATATCATGAGAATCAGGTGTCTATTGTGAGAGAGGGCGGCGCTCTTTTATAATGCGGCCCTTTTCTAACCTTCTTTCTGGTCTGCGCGTCAGGCCAGGTTAAATCGTCGCTGTGCGAGTGAACTCATGAGTAAAACGAAAGTACTGACAGGTATTACAACTACTGGAACACCACACCTGGGTAACTACGTAGGGGCTATCAAGCCTGCCATTGAGGAAAGCTGGCGTGACGATATTGCTTCATACTACTTTCTGGCGGACTATCATGCCCTGATCAAAGGCCGTGACCCCAAGCGAATCCACCAGTCTACCCTGGAGATTGCCGCTACCTGGCTGGCACTGGGTCTGGATACGGACCGTGTCACCTTCTACCGTCAGTCAGACATTCCGGAAATTGCCGAGCTGAACTGGATTCTGGGCTGTATGACCGCCAAAGGCCTGATGAACCGCGCCCATGCTTATAAGGCAGCGGTTCAGGCTAATGAAGAAGCCGGAGAGCAGGACCCGGACAAGGGCGTGACCATGGGGCTGTTCTGCTATCCGGTGCTGATGGCGGCGGATATTCTTATGTTCAATGCCCATAAAGTGCCGGTGGGGCGTGATCAGGTCCAGCATATTGAGATGGCCCGGGATATTGCCGGTCGTATGAATCATCATTACCAGACCCGGTTCGTTTTGCCGGAAGCGGTGGTGGGTGAAACCACGGCAGTGCTGAATGGTCTTGATGGTCGTAAAATGAGCAAAAGCTACGATAATACCATCCCGCTTTTTGTCCCTGAAAAGAAGCTGCTGAAGCTGGTTCGCAAGATCAAAACCAACTCACTGGAGCCGGGTGAGCCGAAAGACCCGGACACCTGCACGCTTTTCCAGATCTACTCGGCATTTGCTGATGCCACTCAGATTGAGGTAAAACGTCAGCAATACGCCGATGGTGCTGGCTGGGGCGATCTGAAAAATGAGCTGTTTGAATTTCTGAATGCTCACTTGCAAGCTCCCCGGGAACGTTATAATGCGCTGATTGAAGATCCTGCATTTATCGAAAAAGAGTTGCTGAAAGGGGCTGAGAAGGCCAGGGCCGAAGCCACTTCTGTGCTGACGTCTATTCGTCAAGCCGTAGGCCTCAAGCCGCTGGCATAATATTCCGCAGTCGTCTTAGGGCCTGTTGACGTTTCGTGCTGAGCACGCAACGAAACGTCAACAGGCCCTAACGTTTGGCTTTCCTTTGGGAAAGCCATTCTTAATAATAAAAGCAATAATGACAGGCACCATCGCTCGACTGGAAATCCCATGAACATATCAAGGTTATTTGCCATTGTGCTGAGTGCGCTTTTACTATCGGCCTGCAGCCATCTGGATGGCCTGCTGAAAGACAAAGTGCAGCAAAAGGTAGCATTTGATTTGACCCGCCTGGATGCCGATGGCCTTTATGGCCCAGCGGATGGCAAGCGATCCCTGAGCTATGAGTTCTGTATTCCTGCCCATGTGAATACCGCACGGCAGGTGATGTACATCGACCCGACCGCAATTGTCTACAAAGAATCCCCCGGACGTTTGCAGTGTGATGAGGAGCAGTATCTGGTGGTGGGTGATACTAATCAGCCAAATTATCTGGTGACCCTGAAAAAACTGGCTGAATTGACCTACGTTACCCAGATTCAAGAGGCATTTTTTGAGTAAAGCATAACCGCAGAATCCACTTTCGATAACCATGAACTCAAGAGATAAAACCTCGTCCCCCCAATCCTCCGGTATTCTAATCCACAACCCGGTACTCCGGTGCGTCTTTAAAGCCTGCGCCCTGCTCTGTGTTGTACTGGGTTGTATCGGCATTTTCCTGCCACTACTACCCACCACACCCTTTCTATTATTAGCCGCTTTTTTCAGCTTGCGGTCATCTCCAACCATTCACGCCCGACTCTTGAACCACCCAACACTAGGAGGCTGACCGAGAATAGACTGCCCTACTGCGGTGGCAGCAAATTGGTCTAAAAATCCGCTTTTGTTCGGCAAATAGCCCCGCTATTCACCTCACAAAACCGAATTTTTATCCTCAATTTTCTGCCATCCTCGCTACGGGCGCTATTCTCGGTCAGCCTCCTAGGCCCCCCACTACGCCAATATCTTAAGCAACGCAGCATTTCCACCAGAGTATATATCCGCTCAGTTATTTTCCTCTGGCTAACCATAAGCCTCTCCATTTGGCTACTCACACTGCCATGGCTCAAATACCTGCTACTGACCATAGCCATCACCGTAACGCTATACCTGAGAACATTAAAAAGAAGAGAAACACACCCCTGAAAACCTATCCTAAAACCAACTACCAACTGCCAACTCGAACCCAACAAAACCCCCAACCCAAAACAACATTTGCATTACACTTGATTAAGTTGTCAGCCTGATTTTCACTGGTGGTGATATGAGTAAGCAGATTCTCGTGCTAGGCAGTATTAATGTTGACCATGTTCTGAGGGTTGATTGTTTTCCCAAACCAGGCCAGACCATTACCGCTTCATCTTACGACATTATGGCAGGGGGCAAAGGTGCTAATCAGGCAGTAGCCTGTGCCCGCCTTGGCGGCAATACACTTATGATGGCAGCGATCGGGCAGGATGATCCGGGGCGGGAAATAGTACAGCAACTGAGTGATGAAGGTATTGATACATCTGCAATTACTGAAATAGTGGATGTCCAAACAGGGGTGGCCCTGATGTTCGTGAATGCCAAAGGTGAAAATATGGTTGGCATCTCTGCTGGCGCTAATGGCTGCCTGAGTGAAGAGTATATTGAGCAGAAACATAGTTTGATCGCTGGTGCAGATTATCTGCTCTTGCAGCAGGGGATTCCTGAATCTGTCATGCGACAGGCTGCTCATATTGCCAGGGGAAGCCATACTAAAGTTGTCTTGAGCCCCGCATCTGTCAAACCGTGTTCTGGGGATAACTTACTGACTGTGGATTTGATTACTCCTGATCAGACGGAGGCAGGCATTCTTACCGGTATTAAAGTACTGGATGAAACGTCGGCAACTCAGGCTGCTACTCTATTGCATGAGAAAGGTATTACTGACGTGGTGATCACCATGGGTCAGTATGGGGCCTATGCATCATCAATGACTTCCGGCCATCCTGAAGGGCTGATGGTTCCCGGGTTTCCGGTTAAGGCAGTTGATACAACGGCGGCTGACGATACATTTAACGGTGCACTGCTGGTGGCCCTGGCGGAAGGAAAATCGCTTGAGGAAGCAGCCTTCTTTGCCAATGCCAGTGCCGGCCTTTCGGTCATGAGTGCTGGTTCTCAGTCGTCTATTCCCTATCGTTTTCAGGTTGAGGAATTTATTCAGTGCGATCAGGAAATTGCCGATGCTGCGGCAACCCCGGATACCTCATGATGCTGGTATTTCTTTGATATAACAGGTGAATACGGATACCCTCGTTGATTAAAGACGAAAACATTGGTGGTAAACTTTTAAAGCGCTTATCAGGCTCCATACCCAGCTGTTTGCTTGGCTGGAAGAAGGTACAGTATGCAAAATCAGCTCGACCAATTAAAAAAAATGACCAAGGTTGTGGCCGATACCGGTGATATCGAAGCCATCCGTCGCTACCAGCCGGTTGATGCGACGACCAATCCTTCACTGATTTTAAAAGCCGCGCAGCTGCCGGCGTATAAAAAGCTGGTTGATGAAGCCATTGCCTTTGGGCGCAATCATTCTACAGAGAAAGCGGTCAGTGCCCGTTATGCCTGTGACTGGTTGACGGTCGGTATTGGCAAAGAGATTCAGCAGGTAGTGCCGGGCTTTGTGTCAACGGAAGTGGATGCACGACTGTCATTTAATACTGACGCGACGATCCAAAAGGCCAGACAGCTGATTGATCTCTATAAAGAGCAGGGCGCTGATAGTGAGCGGGTGCTGATCAAAATAGCGTCTACCTGGGAAGGTATCAAAGCGGCGGAGGTTCTGGAAAAAGAAGGTGTTCGTTGTAATCTGACCTTGCTGTTCAGTTTTGCCCAGGCTCAAGCCTGTGCCGAAGCCGGTGCTTATTTGATCTCCCCGTTTGTTGGCCGGATTCTCGACTGGTACAAAAAAGCAGAAGGCCGGGA
Organism: Endozoicomonas acroporae; assembly: GCF_002864045.1. GTDB lineage: Bacteria > Pseudomonadota > Gammaproteobacteria > Pseudomonadales > Endozoicomonadaceae > Endozoicomonas > Endozoicomonas acroporae. The sequence goes on along the minus strand of NZ_PJPV01000020.1, from coordinate 26,377 downwards.
TTTTACTGCTTCACAAGACCCAGGCGTTCAGTCGGTCACCCGTATCTACAACTACTTCAAACAATATGGCTACAATACCGTGGTGATGGGAGCCAGCTTCCGAAATACCGGTGAGATTACTGAGTTAGCCGGTTGTGATTGCCTGACGATTGGTCCGGACCTTCTCGATCAGCTGGAATCATCCGAGCAACTGCTTGAACAAAAGTTGTTTGCCGACTCACCAGTGTGTAGTGATGAAAAAGTGGTTCTGGATGAGGCTGCATTTCGCTGGGCGATGAACGACGATGCCATGGCAACGGAAAAGCTGGCTGAGGGCATCAGAAAGTTTGCTGAAGATCAGATTAAGCTGGAAAAGCAATTGCTTGATGCACTTCGTGAGGATGATGCAAAAGCCAAATGAATTTTGCACCACAGAGACACAATGGCACAAAGAAGTCTTTTGTTGACCATGCGCAGCTCCCAGAAAATCTTTGTGTCTCTGTGCCTTTGTGGTTCCTTCTTATTGATTATATTTTCTTGGTTGCCATGGTAATACGGGATATACACGTGGGCCTGCCCTGGTCATCCTCAATCTTGATTTCCCACACCTGGGTACTGCGGCCGATATGAATGGGGCGGGTTGTGCCGGTCACTTTTCCGGACGTGGCTGAGCGAAGATGATTGGCGTTGATTTCCAGACCAACACAGTAGGCTCCGTCTTCACAGCACAGGTTGGCGGCAATGCTGCCCAGTGTTTCAGCAAGAACCACCGAGGCACCACCATGCAGCAGTCCCATGGGCTGAATGGTTCTGCGGTCAACTGGCATGGTGCCCCGGAGAAAGTCGTCTCCTACTTCGGTAATCTCAATACCCAAATGGTCACACATGTTTTCCTTGAATGCTGCGGTTTCAGTACTGTAAGGCCTTTTCCAGATGGACATCTTTTTTCCTTTTTCTTTTATTGGCACTGATCATCAGATCCGGTTGCGCAAGCCCAGCTGATCCGGGTGAGGTGTCAGGTAGGTTTGTCGTTGAATATATACACTACCATGATTGTCTATGAAATGCCGTAGCATAGTCATGGGGGCAATAAGCGGGATCATTTCCTGACGGTACTCTTCAATCAACGTCAGCAGTTGCTTTCTCTCTTTGCCATCGACGCTCTTTTTCACATATCCAATGATATGCATCATGGCATTGGTATGAGATTTTCGATTAGCCCGTCGTTTCAGGGCGCTCATAAAGCTGCGCAGGTACTCCTCCAGCAGTTCATGCAGATTCGCTGTGCTGCCTTTGGCCACGATTTGGCCCAGTAACTCATACCCCTGGGGATAATGGGCCATGATCATGTACTTGTGAGTAGAGTGAAAGTCGACCAGGGCGGCATAAGATGGCTCTGCCATCACGGTTTTCTGCCAACGGTCATAGGCGTAAACCCGGGTGAAAAAATTCTCACAGAGTATCGGGTCGTGCAGCCTGCCTTCTTCTTCTATTGGCAGCAGCGGGTTGCTCTCCATAAACGCCCTGGCATAGGCCCCGGGTGCACTTTCGCCCAGCGGGTGGCCATTTTCATGGTACACCTTGACCCTTGCCATGCCGCAGCTGGGGGACTTCTGCATCAGAATATAGCCGCAAATGTGTGATAGCTGATCAGACATATCATGACCATAATGAGTCAGAGCATCCGTTACATCCAGGCTGGAATTTTCAGTGCCGACTACCCGGATTTGCAACTGTTTATCGGGCGCAGACGATGAACTTTGGCCGACTGTTTGTGATGCTTCAGCCAGTTGGCCGACTAGTCGGATAGGCTCTCTGGGGGTTCCCAGCCCGATAGCCATCTCAGGACAGACCGGCTCAAAGTGGAAGAATTTATCCAGCGTGTTGACACAAAAAGACGAGCGTTTGTGCCCACCGTTATAGCGCACTTTATGGCCCAAAAGGCAGGAGCTGATGCCCAGTGTGATCTGTTTTTCAGGCTCAGGTATGGAAACGATAGCCACTCGTTATTCTCCACTTTACTTTCAAAATCATGCCCTGGTTAATATCGCCAGTTACCAGCAATTCCTTTGCCTGTCAGCAGTTGCAAACAGGTATAACTCTACATCGCTTTCAAGGCAAGAGTGATATGCTCATTAGCCATCGGTTTCCGGTTTATAGAATCAGGGAACTTTTGACAATCTGCGCACACTAATATAGGGAAAGAACTTGCGCAGCCTGTGAAATCAACATCTGCTCGTAAAAGGTTGCAGTTTAAGGCTCTCTTCGCTTTTGCCTGATCATCAGGTGGTCTGGGTTCAGGTTTTGCCTGATGATCTATTGGCGTTCTCTGGTCTGATCAAGGCAATTGCTTTTCTTGATATTTGTATCAATAAATCAGTCAGTTATATTCATTGGATCAGCTGATTAATGAGAACTTTCAGATCATCTAACTGTCCAAATGGCGGAGTAATTATTTTGTTGGAGCAAAGTTTCTGGAGACTATTTTACCGTGCTGATTGTTACTGATACGCCCCGTCTGATACTTCGTACCTGGCAGTTACAGGATGTCGATGCGTACTCCGCCTTACTGGGCGAAACGCCTCCCGGTGCCTCAGATGCCATGGCCACAGAGCCCGGAAGCCTTGCAGAAACCGAGTTGTGGCGCTATCAGGCGGAACTGGATAAATGGGGGTGGTCGCGCTGGGCGGTGGTATTCAAAGAGAATAACCAGCTGATTGGCTATTGTGGCTTTTCTCCCTATGGCAAACATATTGAGATGAGCTGGCGCTTTTTACCCGCTTACCGCGGACAGGGGCTGGTGCTGGAAGCTGTTGAGGCAGTGACTCAGTTCGGGTTTAACCAGCTGGGTATGGAAGAGATTATTTCTTATACAACCCCCACTAATGAGTTTGCCCAGGGAGTTATGCAACAACTGGGGATGACACTTGATCGCTTTGAGGGGTGGAGTACCTGTACGGTTGCCCGTTACCGCATACAGTCACCGATATAAATCATGCGCTGAAAATATTCCGCAGCCACAGTACAATCGCTTTAAATAATCTCATTCATTTAAATTTATCCCTCCACTTACAGTCTTTTTTGAACTCATGAGCAATAGCAGCAGCGACACCCTGAGTAGCTGGGAGCAGAAAATTATCGTCTGGCTACAATCCATGCACCACGACCATGATGACCACTCCCATGACTTTTCCCATTTTCAGCGGGTCTGGAAAACGGCACAGCAGATCATGGATCTGGAGCAGGTGTCTGTGAATCCACTGGTGGTTCTTGCTGCCTGCTACTTTCACGATATTGTGGTGTTGCCAAAAGATCATCCTGAGAGATCCAGGGCCTCTTCGCTGGCAGCTATAAAGACCAGAACCTGCCTTGAGGATATGGGGTTTCCTGCTGAGTTGATTGATAACGTCTGTCATTCGGTGGCCAGTCACAGCTATTCTGCCGGCATTGCGCCCGAAACCATTGAAGCCAAAGTTGTTCAGGATGCTGATCGGATGGAGGCTCTGGGAGCTATCGGGCTGGCCCGGGTTTTTTATACATCGGGCCTGCTGCGGCGAAAAATGTTCGACCCCGAAGACCCATTGGCAGAGCACCGGGCCCTTGATGATCGTGAATACGCGCTGGATCATTTTCAGGTGAAGTTGCTGAAGCTGTCTGACACCATGCAGACGTCCGCCGGACGCAGAATGGCAGAGCGGAATTCTGAATACCTCAGGGAATATATGGGCAAGTTGCTTAAAGAGCTGGAAGGGGATTATTCCTGACCCGGCACCAATGGCACTGACTTAAGCTTAAAAGCCCCGCAAACATGGGGATTGATACAGGTTTAGAGATTTGAATTGGAACCACAAAGCACACAAAGAGCACTAAGAAGAGCTTTTCTTTTCCTTTGTGCTCTTTGTGTGCTTTGTGGTTCCAATCGCCGGGCACCTTAAAGCCCACGTATGACAAGGCTTTCACTCTTAAGTCAGTGCCATTGGATCCGGTACTACTTTTTCAGGGAGGGCACCTTTATAATCTTCCCATCTTGTCGGAGTGCGAAAGCTGAGATCGCTGCGTTTTATCGGATAAATGTGCAGCAAATTCGTTGAACCTGCTCAGGGTAATACCTGCGAAGGGAACAAGAGAAGAGAGTACCGGGTTGCTATCTGGTAGATGGCTGATAACGCTTTTGGCCAACCATGCCTTTAATATCTAAAGCATCGTTTTGCTTTAAATCAAGCAGCTTCTTGCTAACCTTGATGACTCAAGTTAGCCAAAACCGTCTATTCCTTTTCTCTGGCCTGAGACACCGGCAAGCCATACCAATAACAATAGATAAGGAATATTCATGGCCGGTAACTCTCAACTTCAGGGTATTCAGATGCGTGCTCCAATTGCTGACAGTCAGTCTCTTCTGGCAGAAGCCTGTCGTCCATTTCCTGCTTCACGGAAAATTTACCTTCCCGGCAGCCGCCATGATATTCGTGTGGGCCTGCGGGAGATAACCATTGGGCAGAGACATGGAGAGTACAGTAAGTTATCCACTGAATCTGCCGTTCGGGTGTACGACACATCCGGTCCTTATACTGATCCGGAATACTGCCTGGATCTGCTTCAGGGCCTGCCGTCTATCCGTTCAGAATGGATACGGGCACGAGAAGACTCAGAAGAGTTGAGTGCCCAGTCTTCGACCTATGCATTGGGACGAAAACAGGATATTCAGGTTGAGCCGGTGCGCTTTCAGTCATCTGTCCCTGTCCGATGTGCCCTGTCTGGAAGAAATGTGACTCAGCTCCATTATGCCAGGCAGGGAATAATCACACCGGAGATGGAATATATCGCCATCAGGGAAAACATGGGAAGGCCTGAAGCAAAGATAACCCCCGAATTTGTTCGTCAGGAGGTGGCATCCGGTCGTGCTGTGATACCCGCGAATATTAACCATCCCGAAGCAGAGCCCATGATTATCGGCCGTAACTTTCTGGTGAAGGTTAATGCCAATATTGGTAATTCACCGGTGACGTCCACCATAGAGGAGGAAGTTGAAAAACTGCTCTGGGCAGCCCGCTGGGGGGCCGATACGGTGATGGATCTTTCCACCGGTAAACATATCCATGAAACCCGGGAGTGGATTATCAGAAACTCACCGGTACCGATTGGCACCGTGCCTATTTATCAAACACTGGAGAAAGTAAACGGCAAGGTAGCGGATCTTAATTGGGAGGTGATGAAGGACACCTTGATTGAGCAGGCAGAGCAGGGGGTAGATTATTTCACCATTCATGCCGGAACGCTGAGAGACCATGTGAAACTGACCACTGAGCGGGTGACCGGTATTGTTTCCAGGGGCGGTGGGATTCTCGGGCAGTGGTGTGAAATTCATGACAGCGAAAACTTCCTTTATGAACACTTTGATGAGATCTGCGAGATATGCAAGGCATACGACATTACCCTTTCATTAGGGGATGGGCTGCGCCCGGGATCGGTGGCTGATGCCAACGATGCGGCACAGTTTGCTGAACTGACAACGTTGGGTGAACTGACAAAGAAAGCCTGGGCGCATGATGTGCAGGTGATGATTGAAGGGCCCGGGCATATACCGATGCACCTGATTCAGGAAAATATGGATAAACAGCTGGAGTATTGCCACGAGGCACCCTTTTACACGCTGGGTCCACTGACGACGGATATCGCCCCTGGCTATGACCATATTACTTCCGGGATCGGTGCAGCGATGATTGGCTGGTTTGGTTGTGCAATGCTCTGCTATGTGACACCAAAAGAGCACCTTGGCCTGCCCAACCGTGAGGATGTGAAACAGGGATTGATCGCCTACAAAATTGCTGCCCATGCGGCAGATGTCGCCAAAGGTCATCCGGGGGCACAACTAAGGGATGATGCGCTTTCCCGTGCCCGTTTTGAGTTTCGCTGGGAGGACCAGTTTAACCTGGCCCTGGATCCGGATACCGCAAAAGCCTACCACGATGAAACCCTCCCTCAGGACAGTGCCAAGGATGCGGGTTTCTGTTCCATGTGCGGACCAAACTTCTGCCCAATGCGCATGACGCATGATGTGCGGGAGTTGGAAGAGCCTTTAGCCAATAAAGAGCCTTTAGCCAGTGAAGAGCCTTCAGCCAGTGAAGAGCCTTCAGCCAGTGAAGAGCCTTCAGCCAGTGAAGAGCCTTCAGCCAATAAAGCGCCCTTAGCCAGTCAAGCGGCTCCCGCGATGGAAAGCCCCTCCTGAATCCTCTCGATCAGTTGCCGGGTCTGGGCAATATCACCCAGTGTTATTCTCAGACCCTTTCGCCCGGTGTGGTCAGACTTGGGGCGAACAAGGATGCCATGTTGGCGCAGGTGCAACTCAATGACCTCAGGATTATCCGGAAATGCCCAGATGAAATTGGCAGCACTGGGCCAATAGGGAATGGCCTGTTGATCAAGGAACTGCTCAAACAAGGGCTTGGATGCCTCCATAACTTCCCTGACGTAGTGACGGGTATACTCCGGATGGTCCAGGGCGGCATTGATGGCCACGGTGGCAAACTGGTTAACATCATAAGGGCCACGGATATTCAGCAGTGCCCGGATGTTGTCAGGGTGGCTGATCACATAGCCCAGGCGAATGGAAGGCAGGCCCCAGGTTTTAGAGAAGGTGCGTGTGACCAGAATATTCGGGTATGCCATAACCGCATCCGCCACGGTGGCCTGAGAATATTCAAAGTAGCATTCATCAACCAGCAGGGCAGTATTGGGTGCGGACCTGGCAATGGTCAGAATATCTTCACGCTGGATTTGCGTGCCGCTGGGGTTGTTCGGGTTGGCAATGACCATCAGCCGGGTTTTTGCCGTGATGGCGTCCAATACTGCGTTAACAGGGAAGCCAGTTTGCCGCGTATAGTCTGGCTCAATAATATTCAGCTTTTCAATATTGGCGCACTGGTGGTACATCGCGAAGGTCGGGCCGGGGATGATGATATCATCACCCTCTGTGCAGGCCGCACGGATAATAATATCAATGCCCTGGTCAGAGCCATTAGTGATCATGACCTGGGGTTCATCGACGCCTGCGTAGTCGGCGATTTTCCGGGTCAGGTCGCCATAGGATGGGTACACCTGCAGACGATCATCATTGATAAAGTCAATCAGTGCCTGTTTGACATGCTCACTGACGGGCAGCGTTCTCTCATTAAAGTCCAACAGCAGATTGTGATGAGGGTCTCTGCCTTCAAGTGGCGGAGAATAGGCACTCATCCGGGTGATGTGGGACTTGAAAATGCTCATCGGCGGTTTCCCTGATCCATCTGTTTTTGTTGGAGAAAGTGCAGTATAGAGCAGAGTTCCCGGGAGAAGCTATCAGGCATTGGGTCCGCTAAATGCTCTGGCCTGATATAATATTCAGTTTCCTGACAGGTATGTGGATTTCCTATAAATGGAAAAGGTATTAGAACTTCTGGCTGATGGCGGTTTCCACTCCGGTGAAGCGCTGGGCAGGGCGTTGGGGATCAGTCGCGCTGCGATCTGGAAAAAGCTGAAAATGCTGGAAACGCTCGGCCTGCAAATTGATTCAGTCAAAGGCCGGGGGTACAGGCTGCACCCGGGAGTTGAGTTGCTGGATAGTGAACGTATTCTCAATGCCCTGGCCCCATCCGCCAGAGAGTCGGTGGTTGTCCACACCTGTTTGAAAACAGCGTCTACCAATGATCTGGTCAGAGAGATTCCTGTTGCCAGTCCGTTAATAAAAGGGGTGTGTCTGGCAGAATATCAGACCAGCGGCCGTGGTCGGCGGGGCCGAGCCTGGGATAACCCCTTTGGTTCGACCATCAGTATGTCTGTACGTTGGTTTTACAGTGCTGGTATGGCATCCCTGGAAGGGTTGAGCCTGGCGATCGGTCTGGCTGTGCTGAAAGCGCTTGAACGCAGCGGTGGTGGTGATCTCAAACTGAAGTGGCCTAATGATCTGCTGTGGAACGCGCCCGATGGTTTTCGGAAGCTGAGTGGCATCCTGCTGGAAGTGCACGGAGACCCCACTGGAGACTGTGAGGTGATCATCGGTATTGGCGTCAATATTGCCCTGAGCCAGCAACAGATCAACAGGATCAGCCAGCCCGCAGTGGATATGCAGCGGGTGTGTGGTACCACAGTGAGCCGAAACCAGGTAGCCAGTGAGTTGATCAACGAGTTGTGCCGTACCCTGGATATTTTCAGTCAGCAGGGCTTCAGCCATTTCAAAGACCAGTGGGAGCGCTATGATGCTTTTGCCGGACAGGAGGTTGTCCTTGACGCTTCCGGTAAAACGGTGTCTGGCGTAGCTTCCGGGGTGAATGATCATGGTGGACTGTTATTGCAGACCCGTGCAGGTATGATGACTTTCAATGGCGGTGAGGTTTCATTAAAGGCCGCGACACCCACAAAGAGCAAGTCATCATGAGAATTCTGGAACTGGATGCAGGCAATAGCCGATTAAAATGGCGGCTACTGAATAGCGGCCACATCATCTCCCATGGCTTTCTTGCCAACAGCGAAGACTGGCAACAGGAACTGCCCAAGCTGCTGGATCAAATTGGGCCGGTCGATTCGGCCAGGGCGGCCATTGTTTCCGGTGATGAGCGTTTTGCGCAGTTGAGTGCTGCGGTTAATCAGCACTTTAATGTATCACTGTTAAAGGCCGAGGTTAAAGAGCAGTGCCGGGGCGTTAAGGCTGCCTATCCTGGTCTGGGCGTTGATCGCTGGTTGGCTATGCTGGCGGCCCATCATCTGGACAGGGCAGAGAATAAAGCACCCTGCAATAAAATGGTGGTGAGTTGTGGTACTGCCATTACCGTTGACTTGTTGAGTGACGGCGGGAACCACCTGGGCGGCTATATTGTACCGGGGGTCGGCCTGATGAAGAGCATGCTGCATACCAGGACAGCACAACTTCCCATGGTAGCAGCAGAAGCATCAACGATAATGCCCGGAACAAGCACTGCCGGGTGCATTAATAACGGTATTCTGGCCATGGCCGTAGCCATGATTAATACACAACAGTCGCAGTATAAAACGGCTTGTGGCAAAGACTGCCTGGTTTATCTCACCGGAGGCGATGCTACCTTGATTCAGCCGTATCTGGGTGAGTGTTACCATCATCCCGCGCTGGTGATGGATGGTCTGGCGCTTGCTTTCGAACAGGAGGGGAGTAACTCCGTTATATAAAATGCGTTTAACAGTAATTTTTCTTGTGTTTGCCAATATCAGTTACTTTGCCTGGGGCTCATGGCAGGAGTCCAGGGTGGGTTACTGGCTGCCCGAGAGTGATAGTGCCTATACCGAAGCCACAGGTGAGCGGCTGATTCTGTTGACTGAGACGGAAGATTATCTTCAGTCTCTGCGAAATGAGACTGAAGTTCAGCCAGCGTTGGAAACCTCGCTGTATTCCGGTGATACCGTCCAGGAATGTCTGATCGTCGGGCCTTTGGCCAATGTGATCGAGGTGGATGAGTTGCAGCAGCGCCTGTTTGCCGTGGGTGTCAGCAGTAAAGAGCGTGCGGACGAAAGCAGTCAGCAGCAGGATTACTGGGTTCATATACCACCACTGGCCAGCAGGGATGCGGCAATACGGCTGTTAAGGGAACTTCAGGCCCAGAGAATCGACAGCTTTGTGATTACCCAGGGCGAACTGACCAATGGGATCTCGCTGGGACTTTTTTCCCGCAGTGAATATGCAAAAGCAGTAAGTCGTCGCTTAATGGATGCGGGCTATGAGGTTGCGATCAAGTCCCTGCCCAGAGTTCCTGAACAGTGGTGGCTTGAGATGGATGCCGCAGTAGAAGAACAGCTGAGTACGTCTTTCTGGGATGAGGCTACTGACCAGTTTCCTGAATTGAAAACCTTAAGAACGGCCTGCAAGAAAAATGATGCGCTGAAAAAAGTGATGTAAAAGCATTGCAACGGACCAAGAGTTTCTCTAGTATACGCCTCGCTGCTCAGGGAGACAGCTGGCCCGGACGACAAGCGGAGGTGACCGATTAACAAGGTGGCTGAAGAGAGAAAGTCGGGTTGACAAAGAAAACTTCCTGAATAAAATAGCGCAGCATCTGGTGGGGTTCCCGAGTGGCCAAAGGGATCAGACTGTAAATCTGACGCGAAAGCTTCGCTGGTTCGAATCCAGCCCCCACCACCAGATTTCACTTCCTTGTGTTAAGTAAATCGAAAAACTGATTCTTGATGCTTGGAGACTGCTGGCTTCTCTTGTATTCTTTGTTGGATATATAGAAGCCTCTGCATAAATAAAGTTTGTTTGTGCGGGTATAGTTCAATGGTAGAACCTCAGCCTTCCAAGCTGATGATGCGGGTTCGATTCCCGCTACCCGCTCCAGATTGCATCTTATTCGTTCTTTTTTGAGATTCATGCTCTTATAGCTCAGTCGGTAGAGCGCATCCTTGGTAAGGATGAGGTCACCGGTTCAATTCCGGTTAAGAGCTCCATATAAAACAAGGGTTTACAGTGATGTAAGCCCTTTTTTATGCGCTGTAATTCCCTCCATACTAACCTATGTGATTCACTCGCAAGTCAAATTTTACAAGTTGGCAGTTGCCAGAAAAAGCTTTACTGCCCACTGCCTCTTGCAGAAGCACTCCGGCTGAACTAGCTTGAGAAGTACAAAGATTTTGTACAAGGAATAAAGAGTGGAACAGGTCAATATCAGCGAACTGAGAGCTAACCTGCTTGATTACCTGAAAAAAGCCCAACAAGGCCAACCCTTTATCGTGACCTCTAATGGTCAAACACTGGCGACCATTTGCGCCCCCGATGCGTTAAAGAAGTATTCAAGAAAAACCCTGAAGGAAGTGGGTAAAAATGCCATTGCCAGCGATATTATCGACCCATTGGATGAACCCTGGGAAAACCGGCAATGATTTTATTGGATACCTGTGCCTTTATCTGGGATGCCCTGCAACACGACAAACTCAGCAAACAGGCAAAGCAAATCATCCAACAGGGTGATCGCAAAGGCCAGCTGATGATTTGCGATATCACCCTCTGGGAAGTAGCCATGCTGATAAAACGTAGACGGCTGCAATTGGAATTGAGCGCAGAGAGTTTTTGCCAATTGGCATTACAGGCAAGAGCAATCGACGCTATCCCTATTAACCCAATCATTGCAGAACTCTCCGTGAACCTGGACAGCAGCATTAATAATGATCCGGCGGACCGTTTGATTGCCGCCACCGCGATTCATCTCGGTGCAACACTTGTTACTGCAGATCGTAATTTGAGAGAGAGCCCGTTGGTGACAAGTGTTTGGTAATACCTACTGCCGTCAATAGTTTTAACCCGAATTGAGGAAAAACTATTTTTAATGGTCTAACCTCCTGATCTAAACGCATAGGGTGGTTTTTTATGGACTATATATCGTCAAATTTATCGCCTTTTATATCTTCATTGGCACCAGCGGTAAATTCATCCGTTAAAGCTTTTGCTGGCAGTCGATCCGTAGAAGTATTACAAGATCAAGTTAAAAGAATTTTCTTGGGGACGGGTTTAGGGCTAGCTCAAACACCCCTGGAGTTATTATTAGCAAGGCCTGTATTAATGGTGGAGAGCAAGTTAACAGGACGAACAGATTTTAACTCCTTTGAAGAAGGTTATTTAGAAAAATTGTCTACAAAGGACATATTCACAAAAGCCTTCACTGAAGAGGTATTATTCAGGGTTATTTGCCCACGACTTATAAAATTAAACCTACCTTTTGGCACAGGGTATATCCCGGAGATCATCAGTGCTTTTCTGTTTGGAATTGCGCATCTTTGCACTCCAAAACCATCTTTTACCCATATATTTATGGCCACTATAGGGGGTTTCAAATATAACAATATATATAAAAGCCATGGTTTATTATCAGCAACTATTGCCCATGCAGCTCACAATCTCAGTGTGATTAAACTACACTGTTATACAAAAAATAGAGATAGATTAGAACAAATGAAACCAACCTTGAATAGAAATAAAACAAGATTAAAACAAATGAGGGTAACATTAAACAATCGTAAGCATGCTGCAAAACAAACCAAAATCAATAGCAATTCAATTAAATCGGAAAACTGTCTAAAACTAAGAAGTGGCAGAGTAATCAAGCGATCCAACCTGGCAGGTATCAACTCCATGAAAACGGCAGCGTCGCATATTGGAAAATAATAAATCCTGCAATGAGATGATTTAGCTGCAATAAAATCAACAGTTTCATCGACAACCTGCTGTTGAGTGTCTTTATGCAACGAATTAATGAAAGCAACCGCAAGCGATGATGGTTGAGAAAAATTAAAAGAAAAGCGGATCAGCAGTCTTTATCTGCCCACTCGTAGATGCCGGTAATAAGCACAATGGTACCGCCGGAAACACCGGGCACTACATCGGTAGTGCCGATGGCGACGCTTTATAAGAAACAGAAGTAAAGGAGCGTTCACAAAAAATCTTAACGGGAAATCACGAGGTACACACCAAGATATGCCAACACCCCCACACCATTGGCCACAATATCACCCACACTGAAGCTGCGGTAACCGGTCATCTTCTGGCAGACCTCAATCAACACCCCAAAGGCCATCAATCCCAAGGGTTTCCACCAGGGCATGCCCACCGTGGGCCAGGCCAGATCCAGCATGGCAAACAACACCATAAAGGCAATGGCGTGTTTGACTTTGTCATTAACGGCGGCGGTCGGGTCGGCACAGTGGGGAATCACCGCCATAAACAATGCAAAAGCCAGCGCTCCGACAAAAGCAAAGCGATACAGCGCAGGCGGGAACACCTGAAATCCAGCAAGAATTTTAACCATTGAACAGGCTTCAAGATTATAAAAAAACACTGAATTATGAAGGATCAGGAATTGTTAATAAGTAGTTGGCCAAATGGAATCGTATATTTCTGGCTAAGTGGGCAGTTACTATGCAAGGCACAACGCAGGGAGCATAGCCGTAGCTATGTTACCGGAGTTGTAACGCCGCAGAGTGACTGTCCACTTAGTCAGAAAATAGGATTTCATTTGGTTAACTACTTACATCCGTAAATATTCTTCTGTGCAGTAGATAGTTATCAGTTTTTCAAAAAAGCTTTTTCTGCCCACTGCCCACTATCACTTAAAGAACCCCCACCACATCTTCATAAAGCTCCCGAAGCGTAACTGAAAACCCGATGGAATGAAGCAGCAAGGTATCGGTCTCCTGCTTCAGGCGGATGATCTCCCAGCCGCTCTCGGTACTCTGGTAGAGATCCACGGCCATCTTATCCTGATGGATCAATACGTACTCCTTCAACCCCTTGATGGCGGTGTAGGCTGCAAGCTTTTCCATCCGGTCTCTCGCCTCGGTGGTGGGGGATAGCACTTCGGCAATCAAGGTTGGCTGATCTTCAACATAGGCGTTCTGGTCAGAATCGTTACAGGCCACCATCACATCCGGATAATAAAAAACATCATTCCCTTTATAGCTGGCATTCACTTTCATATCACTGGAGTAAGCTCTGCAGGGACTGCCCCGCAGATGAGCACGCAGCAGGGAGGCAAACGCCAGGGTAAGCAGATTGTGCCTGCGGCTGGCACCGGCCATGGCGATGATCAGCCCGTTAACGTACTCATGCCGCTGGTCTGCCTGCTGTTCAAACGCCAGGTAGGCTTCCGGTGTCATAAATTGTAACTGCTCGGCCTGAGCCATTCGCTTCTTCCCGTTCTGTTTATGATCCTTACAGGATAATACACATCGGGGAGTAGTTGGCAGTTATCAGTTGGCAGTTTCAGAATAAGAAAGTGGACAAAAGCCCACAAAGATGCAAAGAAAATCACAGCCGCAGACCTGAAAACCAAAGCACGAATAGTTGGTAATTACCGACGACTTACTGCTCACGAAAAACATCAGGATGCCGAGCAATCATCGGAAAAGTGATTAAACTAGTCTTGTTAGCGCTGTAGATTTTAGCGCCATTGGAGCAAATAAAGATGGAGTCTTCTCAGTGGTGGAAGGAGATCTCAATAGCGAACGGATAAAAAATTACTTGCCTTGCGGATATTATTAAAATTAACAGAATCAGGAGAATCAAAATGTTCAACTCAGTCGGCTTACCCACAATACCAACTGTTCCTACACGTGCATCGATTGAAACAACAACCTGCAACCAGCAAGAATACCAGGATCGAGCTAAAAAGATAGTTACCGCATGTATTCGTGATCTGGCGTTTGAAATTTTAAAACCTGCAGGTCAGTCCAGCACTGCTTTGTCCGATTCAAGCCTGGCCGCGTCACTGGGTATGTTACTGGCAACCATGGATAACAACGATAAGGAAATGATCCTCGGCATACCTCAAGGAGAACTAACACCACAGCTTGATTCGGCGATCCATAATGAACTGGGGCGTTTCAGCAGAAAGCATCCTTTCGGAAATGACCAGATGCTTTCTATATTAAACTTCCTGGCATCCGCATATAATCCGGGCCACGAAAAGGGTTTTGTAGACAACCTCACTGAGCACTATAATGCAGAGCTGCTAACCTCTGATGGAAATAAAAACATAGCTGATGTGACGGATCAATACGTCGAACAAGTTACCGGGGGTGAAATTCCTGGATTGCTGGCAAATCATCCCCTTCGGGATTCGATTGACACCACCATAATCAATATCGTGTTACTCAAGGCAAAATGGGCTCATGCGTTTAATGCAAGTAACACTAAGTCTCGTCCATTCAGGTGTGCAGACGGGTCCACAATTAACGTCAAAATGATGAGTATAAAGGATCGGATAGGTTACTTTGCTGAGCGTAGCCGAAAATTTGAAGCCATTGCCAAACCATTCAAGCAAGGAGAGAATGAGCTTTACCTGGTGGCAGTAGCACCGCTTCAATATTCACCTGATGCCATTGGCAGTATTACTAAAGAGACCATTGATCATCTGATTGACAAATCAATTAACCGCACACCCAGAGAAGTTAAACTGACGCTCCCCGTAATGAAAATAAACAGTACGAACAGCGATCTGTTGGATCAGATTGGTTCTTTCCGGGGTATAAAAATAACTCCGGACAAATTAAAGAAATTAGGCGGACCGACACCTGACTCTCTCAGTACAAAACAAACAATTGTGGCCAAAATAGATGTGGAAGGTGCCCGTGTTTCAGTTGCTACTACAACAGCAATAACCACCAGGTCCGTAGGCTCCGAGAGCGATATTATTGAATTTGATTTTGATAGCCCCGGGCTGGTTTTTATTGTCGATAATCAAGGCAATCGTGTGCTTGGAGCAGCGGTTAAAAATGGTGATTTTCTGGTTGCTTCCGGCGAAGCAGAAATTTCTGATGGTGCTAGCTCGAACAGCTTTTCTCATAAAAAGAAAAGAAAGAAATTTACCGATTACTGCATTAGGTGTGGAGATGAATTTCATGGTATGTGCTTCAAAGGATTTGAAACATTGAAACCACAGTTGATGACACATTTTAAAGAACTGGCAGTGGCGAAAAATAAAAACCCAGTTAAAAAAAATTCTTCCCCATCCACGCAGTCTTTTGTAACTGCCCCAAACTTGGTTGGAAATATGACGGAGACATCTCCACAGCCTATTAAAACCAATAAAGAGCTTCCAGGAAATGACGTTTTACCACCAAATGTTGAGCAGTCACAGTCTTTTGACAAGCTGAGAAAAGAAGAAAAAGAGAGTCAATTACTAATGGCCTTACAAGAAAAACTCAACGATATTCCTATCAAAGAAGTCATATGGGGTGATGTCGGTATCGATATTATGGTTAACAACCTGGAAGAAGCAGAAAAAATTAAAGAAAAATTAATTGAATTTATTGGAAAAGAACATCAATATTGTGGAGGTGTTCATGACTTTTCCAATTCTGGTTACAAACCCAGAATCTATGTAGACGTAATGTTTAAGTCAAGAGACATCCTGGTAAATAAGCTATTCCCTGACTACCCAAAAAACCGGAATAGTTCAACCCGTTTGGCAATAACTGAATAGTCTTATGACACGGATGTTGCCTATACCGGTCGATCACTTATATGAGTTAGTGGAGAGATTCAATGTATGATTCTTGTTTATCTACAATCTTAACCCCAGCTAAAGAACAGTACATAGTTTCAGATGATAGGGGAGAAAAATATATTTTAAAGTATAAAGAGGTTAGTTCAGGGTTTGATGGTTCCAGGCAATCAATTTGGTCTAAGTGCTCTTTTCCTGGTGGTCATTTGATTACTGAGTTTGGAGATAATTCTGAATTTTCTTTACATTATTTAAAGTTCACTGGAACACCTGTTGGAGAAAGGAATAGCGTTACACTTTCCATAATAAAAAATTATGTTTAACGATGTACTTATTTGAAAATTGTTTCGATTGCTACCGTGGTTATTTTATTCATGATGCAAGATGAGGCCGAGTAACAAATCAAGCCGTCCTTTGCGCCATCAAAAAAACCTTTTGTAATATATGAAGTATCACAATCAGGGGATAGATATACGGTTATACCTGCACCAGGCAGTGACATTATACCAGGTACTATGAATACAACCCTCTTATCAAGAGTTCTAAACCATTGCTCCTCATTTGTAAGGAGACCTATAGATGTTTTCATTTTTTTACCATCCATGCAGGGAAATACAGAACTGGTAATCTTTGGACAACTGAATGTCACTGTAGTTCCGATATAAAAAATTCACTTAAATTGAAGCGTTACTACTTAAATACTCTTTGTGACATCCTCGCCCTACCGGACGAAGGTTCCTGATCGCTCAAGAATGTTTATAATTCCTTGCGATACCCTCCATCGATTTGACTGACGGACTCCTGTGCTGACCGTTCATCCGGAGTTTTTCAATATACTGCTGCTGATCCGAAACAAACTGATCATCACCCAGGTAGATCTGCTGTCTGAGATTGACCCAGATATTGATACCTGCCCCTACCAGCACAAAAGTAACAAACCGTTCACAGGCTCGCTCCCGATCTTGTGAAAACTGCAGCAGCATGGCATCGGTGGCGTGTACTCAATTCTCAATGACCTGCTCACTTTTTATGCCCCCAGCTTATAATCAAGGAGCTATAAAAGCAGAACAGGATTAGAGGGCGTCAAGAATCAAGACCCTGGTCTTTGCTTTTCAAACCAAAAAGGACACCAAGAGCACGAGAGAAAGAAAAGTTTTCTCTGTGCTCCGGGTGCCCTTTGTGAATCAAAATCAGTGGCGAATCAGACTCAGTAATTCAGACGTTTTTTCTTCCATCAGCGCCACATCCCCCCGGCTTTCCACATTCAGTCGGATCACCGGCTCGGTATTGGAAAGCCGCAGGTTAAAACCGCCACTGCCCCATATCCAGTGAGATACCATCGGTATGGTCTACAGCCACCGAGTCCTTTTCATAGATAGTTCTCGTCCAAAAACACAACCAATTGAAAACTTTAAAATTTATCTTGAAAAATAATTGAAGCACCTCTGCTTTTTTACAGCTAGCCTTCCCAAGGCCAGTAAACATCAGGGAATGCTAAAAACAGAGGGCTTCAAATGCGCAAAAAACGCAACCCGCAGTGTAGTATGGAACTTCATTACGTTCCTCATGAAATCTCTACTCAGCTTTCCGGAATATCTCAGTGGCTTGATGCTCATCCGCAGTTCAATGACCGGGTTTATGAAGACTTGAATTCTGGTGACAAACAAAACACTGGTAGAAATGGGCTGTCAGCAGAATCTGTTCTACGTGCCGCATTGTTAAAAGCCTATCTGGACTGCGATTACGACTACCTGTCATTTGTTCTTATGGACTCATTAGTCTTCCGTGATTTTTGTCGCCTGGAACCGAACCAGCGACCAAGTCGATCCAGTCTGCATGGATTGATTAGCCTCCTGACTGCCAGCACCTGGGAACGAATCAACGTCAGCCAGCTACAATCCGCTAAGGAACAGGGCATCGAGAAGGGGCGAACCATAGCTATTGACAGCACGGTCACCGAATCGGATATCAAGCCACCATGCGACAGTGACCTTCTTGCCAGCTCAGTTAAGGAAATATGTCGTTTGCTTAAACGAGGGCAGCTGCTGACAATCTCAACACTTTATGAATAAGTAGTTGGCCAAATGGAATCGTATATTTCTGGCTAAGTGGGCAGTTACTATGCAAGGCACAACGTAGGGAGCATAGCCGTAGCTATGTGACCGTAGTTGTAACGCCGCAGAGTGACTGCCCACTTAGTCAGAAAATACGATTTCATTTGGTTAACTACTTATACCCACCACAATCGGGCTATCAAAGCCGCAGCAAGGCAATGCATTTACGCGGGTAAAAAAGATGAAAGGCTGGAGTGTTATAAGAAGCTTCTGAAGTTGACTCATAAATCCAGAAAAGTATTAATAGAAGCCAAATTCAAGGTTGAAAATGCTCGCCAACAGGGTGAATGTGTCCATGAAGGTGATACTAAAAAATGGCAGGAGGACGTGGAACGGCTGCTACCACTTGTGGATGCTGTGATCTCCCAGACAGAACGCAGGGTCTTCAAAGGAGAAAAGGTTCCGGCTCAGGAGAAAGTGGTGAGCCTGTACGAACCCCATACGGATATCATCGTAAAGGACAGGCGTCAGGTGCAGTACGGTCATAAACTGAATCTGGTTCAGGGTAAAAGTCGTTTGATTCTCGACCTGGTAATCGAGGAAGGTAACCCCGCCGATTCTGAGCGGTTTGTTCCGATGATGGAGCGACAAAAAGCCATTTATGGTCGCGCGCCCAGGCAATCAAGCAGTGACGGTGGTTACGCCAGTCGTGCCAATCTTGAAGATGGCAAAGAGATGGACATCAGTGATGTTGCCTTTCATAAAAAGCGCGGGCTGGAAGTCGAAGAGATGGCCAAAAGTCAGTATGTGTATAAAACGCTATTTCGCTTTCGGGCGAGTATTGAAGCGGGCATCTCATGGTTGAAAAGGTGTTTTGGCTTATCCCGCTGCCAATGCAAAGGCTCCGAACGGTTTGATCCCCACTGCTGGTCATCGGTTGTCTGCTACAACCTTGTGATTCTGGCAAGACATCCGGCGCCATCCTGAAAGCAGCAGCTTAACGTTGTATGGAAAACAGTTTTTCCTGTGCGATGGGAGTTCGTCTGTCGTGTCAATTTTCAGATTTGGATGTCCAGTAAGCATGATCCGGAAGTCACACGGCTGTGTTTATATTAAAGGCCTGTCTTTCAGTCTGTAAGTGTTACGCTTGTACAACCAGCCTAAGCTGGCTGATGCGTTTTTGGACGAGAACTAGCTAGTTCTCGTCCAAAAACTCTACAACCCAGGCACGGCAGGGTTTGGAGGGCAAAAATCAAGTTTTGTTTTGACGCCTTTTTCGACCAGTTTTCGGGGGCTACAGCGGAGTTGATGTGATTTTCCTGTAAATTCAGAGCACGTCAAATCCCTGTAGGCTATGTGGCCCAAGGGCCAGAGTTTTTGGATGAGAACTAGCTACGGGCGGGTTCATGCTCGGGCAATACAAGGTGCACAGGGGGGGCAGGTTTTTCTTCAGTGCTCACCATGGGGTTGCAGTCTCCAGTTACCATACCCGCCAGCTCAATTTCCACCGGTTCAAGATCGCTACAGGTGGATTCATGCTTGGTCAATACATGGTACACAGGGGAGGCAGGGCGTTGTTGGTCAGGTTCTTCTTCAGTGCTCACCATAGGGTTGCTGTCTGCAGTTATCATACCGGCCTGCTCGATTTCCACCGATTCGCCAGAACTACAGCGATAGGCGGATGCAAACCCGATCAGTTCCTGGTACAAAGGGCTGTCAGGGCGTTGTTGGCCAGGGTCAGGTTCTTGTTCAGTGTTCTCCGTAGAATTGCTGCCCCCTGTTGCCGTATTCCCCTGTATGTCTAACAATGGTTGGTAATGTCTCTGAGGGGGAGTGGGCAGCGGTCTGTCTGACAGCTGGTAATGGCTCTGAGGAAGAGTAGACAGCGGTATGCCACTCCGGGGTCGGCCTTCGGGGTGCATCGGCATGGGTTCCTCACGGTTCCGGCCAGCCTGAGCCGATAATCTTTGACGATAATGGCGGTAGGCGCATAACCCGGTCCCGGCCAGCACAAAAAGTACCACGCCCAGAGAGACGCCCAAGGCGATATAGGCTATGACGGTAGTATTTAGAGATCCCGCTAACGGTGTTTGTCTGGCAAATCTGGAAGGATCCGAGGTGGAAAAGGCCATTGATGGTACTTTAGTGTAATCGTTTGGGGCCGTTGACATTGTGGCAGAACCTTGGCTGGAAGAGTTCATGCCTGATGTGGCCCCGGTTGTTGGGAGCGTTGTTGTGACAGAAGCTGGGCTGGAATAGCTCATAGCCTTAGTGCTACCTTTGGGTCCCGTCTCCAGGATTGCGGGCGGTAGAAGGGCATTGGCACCGTATAATGTATCAATACCATCATAATCAAGCTGGCACTTTGATGTTACCAGGCGGCGGTCAATTTTTTTACAGTGATCACGATTCCGCCAAGAACGACATTGATCTGTATTGTCTTGTAGCTTTGCACCATTGATACGGACATTGCAAATAATAACTGGTTTATCCCCTCCTACCTTGATAATATCAGAGGGTTGTTTATTAGTTTTACTTGTAACGTTGGTGTCAATCGCCCTAGTCCTGTAGACATTGTCCTTTCCAAGGCTGCTGCGTCCTGCGCCAATACCGGCATCTGCATCAGGTCTTTCTGTGCGAACCTTACAGTTTACTGCGATCGTGTCACTAACAGTTCCTGTTCTTTGTCCTGTACTATGATGATTTCCCACCCCAATACCGGCAAATGCTTCGGAACCGCTGGTTTTCACCGTGCAGCCTACTGCCGTCGTGTCGGTAATATTTCCTGTTTCTTTATTCAATCCCACCCCAATACCGGCGCTTGCCTCTTTTTTGCGGGTTGTTACCTCGCAGTCCACCGCTCTCGTGTGGCTAACAGTACCGTCTTTCGATACTCCCGCCCCAATACCGGCATTTGCTTTGAGTCTGGAGGTTGTCAGCGTGCAGTTCACCGCAGTCGTGTCGATAACAGTTCCTTCATGCTGATATCCCGCCCCAATGCCTGCATCTGCTTTTCTTCCCTCTGTTTTAACATGACAGTTCACCGCAGTTGTGTTGAAAACGGTTCCTCCAAACGAAAAACCCGCACCAACACCAGCAGTATTATGTATTTCCTTTGTTTCAACACGACAGTTTACCGCAACCGTGTTAGCAACAGTTCCATTACGCAGAACTCCCACACCAATACCGGCACCGGCCTTGGCAAATTCGGTATCGGGCTTGGTAAATGCATTGCGACCGGAGGTTATCACATTGCAATTCACCGCAGCCGTGTTGGTCAGTTTTCCTCCGTTGACTTCGCCCACGGCAATAGCTGCGGGTGCACCTTTTGTTGTGTGGATCTCAGCACGCGCAACCTGAATATTACTGACTATGGCGTCGCCTGATATTTTACAAGCCGCTACCCCGGTAGACGCTGATGACGTTATATTGGCATCACTAAGGGTCAGGTTATCGATATGGCCGCCCTTAAGGTTTTCTACCAGGCAGCGGGAGAGATTGCCAATGGTATGACCCTGACCGTTCAGCTCGCCGGTAAACGGAACGCTTTCATTACCAATGGATCGGTTTAACTGCCTACCATCAATATCCCTGGTCAGCCGATACTTTCTGCGGCATGATTCCGTATCATCGCAGATATTGCCAAGGTTTCCTGCATCCGCCACATCAACCCAGTCGTCGGTGCCAGGGTTGGATACTGATGATGCGCCGACAGCGGAAAATCCGGCCAGGGCCCCCAGTGCCAGGGACGTCTTTGGCAACTGGCCAAACCGTTGCGTGTTGGCAACGGATTTAGTTATTTTTTGTCGTGTATTTTGTGGGGCTTTGCTGGTTTTTTCTTTATCTTTATCTTTATCTTTGGCGTTTTCCGGGGCCCCGTCCTGCCTATTTTCCCTGTGCGTGCCAGGCTCGGCACGGGCAGTGAATGCATTAAACTGATCCCAGGCACATTGGCCCGCAGTGAAGAGGCTGGGAAGATTGCCCAGCAGACTACTGATTCCCGGGGACATGCCGCCACAGGCTGATACCACACGTCCTGCCAGTGCGGTGATCTGCAGGAAATTACCCAGGCTATCAATGCCCTGAGGATCACTGCCTGCTGCACCGGGCACTGGCGGCCGGGAATTTGTCGGATCAAAGTTGGGGTTCAGCGACCGGACAAACGCACTAACCCCGACACCCAACCTTCCCCACCGGCCCTCCAGTTCTGTGGCCGGGGTTGTTACAGGTTGCGGATCGGCGGCAGTGCCTGTCGTGGGTGCGCTTGGTTCTTGTATCAAAATCAATGCCTTATAACAAAGTTGTTTATGTTGATATCAATCGACTGTCTTATATAGCAAACGACCATAACCATAAGTAAACAGGTTAGAAAAATTAAACTATTTCTGCCGTATAACTGGTGTCGCTGTTTGCAGGTTGATAGGGAGAAAATATAGTGGCCAGTTTTTTGGCAGTGGTAAGAATAGTTTGAATTAGATGCGCCTTTTTTTACTATAAGAATGCAGTTTCTCTGGCTGTTGGCATTTACAGGATTCACTTTAATAACCGGCCAGTGAATATTCTCAGGGTAGCCGACAAACACGACGATCGCCGTAATAACTGGATTAAAGAGCTTGATCAGCGCAGGGGCAAGAATATATCAGCAGTGTCTGTTGCCAATAAAAACGCTCGCATTGCCTACCCCAAAGGCCGGATATATGGAAGCATTACTCTTTAAAAGCCATTGTGAAAACTTTTCCTTGCATCGCGGGGCGGATCATATATGACCCCCAGCTTCCTTCGACAAAGGTTGTCACCAAAGGAGCGCTTATCTCCATTTCCACTTTACGTCGATCAAAATCCACATACTTCTGGCCGCCGTTAAAGGTAAAAGTCTCTATGGAATAACAAGACAGAAACATTCTGATCCTTGGGAGGCTCGGTCAGGATCGAATGGCTACCAAGATAAATAACGTGCGTTCGATGCTCAGAAAGCCATAGGCAAACCTTCTGTCAGTGCTGTTACATCAATATGAGGCTTTCTGGGCTGCTGGGTATAAGCGATTAGTCCAGCTATCAGATTCACCGCAAAATTGAAGGGTGAGCGGTGCCGAGTATGCTCTATCTGTGAAATATTCTTCAACAGGTCGTTAACACTCTCAATCACAGCCCGTTTTCGCAACATCGCTTTATCAAAGGCTCTCAGCTCTTTTGGCTTCATATTTTCCGAACCTTCGTTATCCAGTGCTTGAATTGAGTCCAAGCGCTCAACGATCCTGCCATTTTCAAGCCGCCAAGTATCAACAATATTCATTCCTTTTTTATCATTACCCCTGTCTTCTTTCTTCAAAGTTCAAAGTAGCATGTGAGTGAAAAATCACGTAATTACCATCAACATAAATATGCTTTACCTCATAGGTGTAATCGGGATAGTCCTCAACAAACTCTTTTAAAAAGCCAACCAGACCAGTGACTTTATCGGGTAAATTACGATTGTGTTGAACGTACGAGCTATCGTTATACATTCTCGAGAATGTAATCAAAATGATGCTAAAGTTAATGTCTCAAGCTGCTAATGTTCAAAATGCAATAAACAAGATGGGACTTATTAATGGATGTCAAAATACACGGACTTGCTGCATTTTCGTACACATGGAACAAGGAGCGTGATGACCAGGGTTCAATGGCAATAGCCTTTGCAAGAGCTGTGATGACGATATCGATTGGAATAAAAATAAATGGGAATGATGTTCGTGCAATGTTGCAGGATCATCCAACAAGCAATTTTGTCAGACTCGTCAGCAAAAGACCCGCTTTATCAAACTTGCTCTATACCGACGACAGTGTTCAGCAACAGCTCCCTACCTTGTCCACCGCACAGGGTAGGGAGCTGAATCCTTTAGACATAAATACAACTGAATTGACCTGTTTTACAGATATTTCAGGGGAGCCAACGACTTCCGCCACTGACGCAGAAAAAGCTTACCCGGATGAAAATGGTGCTGAGTTAGATGATAAAGGTCCGGTTTTCGATTCCGAAAAGCATAACAGTCCAGCAAAAAAATAATAAACTGGTATCGCTGCCATTCCCAACTCCGAGGAGTGCACCGCTTTGTATGCTTGTCTCCCTCCCGGTCAAGGCACCGGCAATAACGTAGGGGGCAAAAGAGAAAATCGGCAAATCCAATACAAATACAGGGAACCTGGTTGCAGAAAACAGGTCAAACAGACACGTTGACATTGAACTCAGGTATTTTAATATGAACACATTATCAGGAACACTGAATCGTGATACACCAATGCCTGAATTTGAGCGTGTCTATCCGTATCCACCGGCTCTGATTCCGGATCCTTCCAAGCAAAAAAAGTTTGCCTGTTTATATTCAGAGCCAAGGCCACATATTCTTTCCGATCCTTATCAGCTGCCATGCGGACACATCATTTGTAAGCCATGCATAGAAAGAAATATTAAAGACAGAGAGATAACCTGCCCCCTGGCTGAATGTAACAGCTGCATAAATATAAAAGATATTTTTGTCGATGCAGCTTATGCGAGAGAGATCAATGGTCTTATTGTCGAGTGCCTGGAACCAAAATGCAGCTGGAAAGGGGAGTTTCAAAATTATCAGCAAGTTCATGTCTATAACTGTAGTGGATCACCACAGTATATGATAGAAGAAATAAAATACTTAAAAGAGCGATATGAACACAACATAAAAATACAGCCTGAAAGTAACGCTGATTCAGACGCCTTAAAGGAAGAACTGGAGAATACGATTCAGGAAAATAAGAGGCTGACAGAGCAAGTCCAGTCACAAAAGCAGAAAATTAAATTACTTGATGAGGCATTGGAAGCAGCTAAATCTGAGAATTGCTCATTGTCAACCGTCATAAGCACAATTGTTAATGATCAACAATTGTCCGTGTGTTCCGGATATAACAGCTACACGCCCAACACCGAAACGAAAGCCGAAACCCCGAAGGTCAAAATGGATAATGTTTCAAAGGTGGTTCCACCGGTAACTGTCGCTCAACCATCTGCATCTGCAGGAGTAGGGAATATTATCTATTCATGGCAATTTGACCATGCTGAAAACTTAAATAAAACGGGTGGGATAATACAGAAGAGTGAGCCATTCCAAATCAACAACCATACCTTTCAGTTGTTATTAGTAAAACAAAGTCATGAATACCTGTCTTTGTACGTTCGTGTGATCAACGGAGACAATGATGGCAAAGCCGAATGGCCCTGCAGCGAATCCATGAAATTTATTATGAAAGATCACAGCAAACATAAGAAAGACATTATAAGGACGATTCATCTATCAAGAGCTCCGGGTGAGTGCCGAAGATCCCCGGGTAAGACCCCACATCCTCTCGTAGGCTTTAAAGAATTTTGCAGACTGTCCAGTTTACAACCCCCGAAGTGGGATTATCAATCCTGCTATTTGGATTCCAATAGCGAAACAACGATAGATGTGCTGTCAGCCGCTCAGATTAAACCCAATTTTTTAAATTCACCATACGACGTGATCGAAGGTAGCGGCCTGATCAGCTGGCCCATCCGAAATTACTCACAAAAAGTTGACAGTAACCGATACAGTGATCATCTATTAGAGAGCCCTATTTTCTATACCTCAGATGAAGGATACTGCTTCAAACTCATCCTGAATATAGAAGGTACCGACCGAGCAAATAAAACCAGGGCGGTAATTTGTGCACAGGTTATGCCAGGCAAGCATGACGAAAAACTGACCTGGCCGGTATCCGGAGGAATAAAAGTTTCACTACTGGATAGAAGACATACCATCGAAGACCATCAAAAAAAGGACATATCAACTGTTATACCAGTGAACTCGAAAAATAGAGTGGTACAAGTTCAATCTTGTTATGACGAACATAAAGCACGAACGGTAACTGTAGATTTCTTTACTTTAATGATGCTTAAATCGAATCAAAAGGATCTTGGCAAACCTATTTATAAATTTAATGATGAGATTGTCATAAGGGCCGAGTATATTCCGTTTGGAATTGAATAGTCGAATGGTCAAATGCCAGAGCGTCTTTGAAAACTATATCTCCATTGCACAGTGTATGGAGATTTTCTGAGCGAACCTTATCGGATAAATACAGGGGGAATAGGATACAGCAACAGATCCACTTCTCTGCATATGCCAACCATACAACGTATAAACAGAGACTCTTACGGTAGACATTAAGAGGCTGTTTTAAAAATTATTGATCATCCTGAATTCAGGCATTAACTCAGAATAACTCCGTTGTCATTCTGTACATGGATTGTTCAGGATCCATCTCACATGGATGTCAACGCGCTGGCAGCTATTCCCGACGATTACACGACAATATCCATAG
>NZ_PJPV01000002.1 GCF_002864045.1 Endozoicomonas acroporae | reverse complement strand
CCCCGGCATAGCCGGGGGTTTACCTAATGATTAATTAACTCAGGCTCTGTTATATTGTTTTTTCGAATAAAAAAATAAGAATGAATTATATATAGTTAGAGATAGCCAAAACATAGGTACTGGTCACTTTTTTTCCTGCTGTGCACCTAATCACTGGACAATTGACGTTTGTCTTATTTAATTGAAGAAGAAGGAATATTTTTATTCAGTCATGGTTGCCATTTTCCCAGGATGTGTACAGGAACCATGAAATAAAGAACAGATGTCGTCAGGTATTTGCGCAGTTTGACCGCTTTTCCCATGCCATAGGAAAGCTGCCCGGCCTCATCCTATAACACCCATAACCAACATGGGCAGGTACTATTATGGAGCTTTTCTTTAAAGACTTTATCATGCTCTGGTCCACCATTGACCCGGTCGGCACTCTGGCACTGTTCACTGGACTGACGGCACGACTGTCAGAAACGCAAAAACACCGAGTCGCCCTGAAAGCAACCATTTACGCCTTTGTCATCCTCCTTGCGGCACTGGTTCTTGGTCAGATTATTCTAAAGGCGATGAACATCCAGCTGATCTCTCTGCAGCTGGCAGGTGGAATCATCCTGTTCCTGTTCGGCTTGCAAATGATTTTTTCTGACCCTGAGGACAGTTCCGGATCCAGGGAACCCGGTCACCAACTAGCCGTATTCCCTCTGGCGGTCCCCTCCATTGCCAGCCCCGGGGCCATTATGGCGGTGATTGTACTGACCGACAATCACGCCAAAACCTTCAGCCAGCAGGCCATGACCGCCGGTGCCATGACGCTGGTGCTTCTGGTCACCTGTGCCCTGATGCTGTTTGCCGACCGGATCTTTCGGGTGATTGGCCACAATGGCTCGGCCATTATCATCCGGGTAATGGGCATGATACTGGCCGCACTGTCGGTAGAACTGGTGATGACCGCCCTTGGGGTTCAGCGCTGGATGAGTTAGGGATGGTCAGTAACCTGCCTGCCGCCCGAAAAAGGCAGGCTGCTTATGCTTATGCTTATGCTTTTGCGGGCAGCGGGAAGCGCTTAGGAACTGTCCTGAAATAACTTCTACATCCGATGCTGTCCAGTAAAGAAAAAACCTTGCCACGGAGTCACGGAGGCACGGAGAAAAGAAAAATTTTTTTCCCCTGTGACTCCGTGCCTCCGTGGCGAAAAAGAGGAAGTTATTCAGAGACAGTTCCTTATCTCCCAAGCCCCATCATCGACTTATAGTGCTTTCGACAAACAGAAAGATAGCGATCATTGCCCCCTATCTGCACCTGGCTGCCGCTTTTTACCGGCTTACCATCACCGTCAAGACGCAGCTGCATATTGGCCTTTTTCTCACAGCACTTGCAGATGCTTTTCAGCTCGGTAAGTTCATCAGCAATACTGAGCAGCACTTCACTGCCCGCAAACGCCTTACCAAAAGCATCGGTGCGCAGGCCAAAGCAAAGTACCGGAATACCCAGCACATCCACCACATCCGACAGTTGCCACACCTGCTCCGGAGTCAGGAACTGTGCTTCATCGACCATAACACAGGCGATATAGTCTTCACTGTGCTCTCTGGCGATTTGCTGCTTCAGGTCATCACTCTGGGAAATGGCCACCGCTTCACTTTGCAGGCCAATCCTTGAG
Organism: Endozoicomonas acroporae; assembly: GCF_002864045.1. Classification (GTDB taxonomy): domain Bacteria; phylum Pseudomonadota; class Gammaproteobacteria; order Pseudomonadales; family Endozoicomonadaceae; genus Endozoicomonas; species Endozoicomonas acroporae. The sequence goes on along the minus strand of NZ_PJPV01000002.1, from coordinate 8,922 downwards.
GTGATTCTGCCGACACCAAAACGGTCATCAATCACCGGAGCCAGCAACAACACCCGTTTACCGGCACTCTCATAATTATGAGCTGACTGCAAAAGGTAGGTACTCTTGCCTGAATCCATGGAAGAAAAATAGAAATAAAGTGAAGCCATTACACGGTGATCCTTGGTGTTGATGGCCTCATTATTCCGTCATTGTCGCTTTATCTCCACCGAAATTTCCGTACCCCGGCTTCGGAAGATGACGCGTGCGCTATCTATAGAAGTCGCGCAAATTTTGCTAGCCTTGCACTTTCCAAACGCTATCAACAGCACCTGACTGAATGAAACTGACGCCCCACCAGCAAGCAGTTGCCGACCACGATAAAGACCATGCCCTCTGTATTGCCGTGGCTGGCTCGGGCAAAACCTCAACCCTGGCACAATTGGTCAGCAACCTGCTGCGCAAAGGGGCTGACCCGCGTCGATTGATGGTGATGATGTTTAACAAAGCGGCCCAGATCGACTTTTCCAAAAAGCTTCGAACCCTGGCCAGTAGTCCGTTGGCAGACTTGCCGGAAAACCAGCGGCAGCTCCCGGAAATCAGAACCTACCACGCCACAGGGCTGAAACTGCTCAGAACCCTGGAAGGCTGGCAGGTAAGAACCCCCTACAACAAACAACCGTTATCGGAGAAAGTCGTTGAGCTACAGGTCAGGACACTGATCCTGAAACTGGCACCGGAAACCATTAAGGACCGGATGCGCTCGGATGCCGCCCGTCTGATCGAAGCGGCCATCAGCTTTATTGAATCGGTCAAAGCCCATTTAACCAGCCCTGAGCTATGGTTTGAGCAATCCGGTTATACCGATGACTATCGCTTTTTCATCAAGCTGTTTCATCAATTTGAGCAGTGGCGCCATCAACAGCGATCAATCACTTTCACCGATATGCTGTACGACCCGGTGACACTGATCCGGGCACATCCGGAACTGGTGCCTAAAGTGGCTGATAAAATGGACTTTATTATCGTTGACGAATACCAGGATACCTCAACCCTTCAGCATCAGTTTACCCGGCTGATTGCCGGACAGCGGGCCAGAATGATTGCCGTTGGTGATCCCGACCAGACGATCTACGAATTCGCCGGTGCCAATATCGACAACATTCTGAACCATTTTCAGCAGGACTATGGCACTACCGGTGACGTTAAAGAACTCACCATGCCCCACACCTTTCGCTATGGTCACAGTATTGCCCTGGCTGCCAGCCATTTAATCAGCCAGAACCGGTCCCGCAAAAATGTGCTCTGTATTGCCCACCCGGACAACGCGCCCTCCCTGATTCGCATCAGCCAACCGGGTGCAGACGACAGTCGTTTTGTGGTTGAGGCGCTGACCGAATATCTGGCATCCGGAACACCACCGGAAGATATTGCCATTCTGGTGCGGGTCTGGGCCCAGGCCGTGCCCATTGAGCTGAACCTGCTGGAAATGGGTCTTCCCTACAGCAGTGATGGCCCCTCCCTGTTTCAAAGGCCGGAAATTGCCTCACTGATCGACGCCATGACCCTGGCCAGTGATGGCTTTGCCGGGCTACTGCCAGAGGTGCGTTACCATAAGTTGGCAAGACTTCTGACCCTGCCCCATATCGGCCTTAAACAACAGTATATTGACTGGCTTTGCCAGCAGCTGAAGGAAGAGAGCCATCAATTTGGCAAGACCCTGGGCAAGCTGGCAGCCAACATCAAAGACATCAGTGACTTTCAGGTGCGAAAACTGACACAAAGGGCAGAGCTGTTCTCATGGCTGGAGCACAATGGCAACAAACACAAGGCCCATACGCTGATCGCCCGGTATATTCAACAATCCGAAATATACGACAGCCTTAAATCCATGAGCCTCAATGAACAAAGAACGGATGAACAGATTCTGGCGATCAAAGGTTTTCATCGCTTCCTCAAACAGCTGAACGAAGACACCGCCCACTGCTGCCTGCACATTGCTGAATTAATCGAGAAGCAGAAGCAACAGAAAGATCAAAGACAACGATCGAGTCACGGCATCAAGCTCAGCTCCTGCCATCGCTCCAAGGGGTTGGAATGGCCGGTTGTGTTAATCCCCGGGCTGACCCGCCAATACTGGCCGTTCCTCAGGGAGGATGAAATGGCTAACCTGTCGGCCAGGACCAGTAATGCTATTGAGTCTGAGCGTCGCCTGCTCTATGTCGCCATGACCCGTGCCAGACAGCAATTACACCTGTTTACCGCGCAGGGCGAGCTTACCAGCCCTTCCAAAAAAGACGCCAAAAAAGACGCCAGAAAAGATTCCGGAAAGCGTTCATGGTCAGCTGATAACCAACCCCTTGCCGGAAAAGATCGCCAGGGAAAAGATCGCCAGGACAGCATCAGCCCCTTTTTACTGGAAATGAACCTGCCCCATGTCTTATCCCTGGGCAACCTGCTCCATGAAGATGCCGATGACGACCTGGCTGAAGCCATCAATAAAATTGGTCTTACGCCAGTATCAAGACGCTACGTCTGCTCAGCTCGCCCGGCACTGACCGAAAGACTGAAGGCAGTGCCCAACCTTGCGATAAACGACGAATCCACAGGCTATGCCAACACAGGAGCCAGTAATGCCCGGTACATAGCCTCCGACGCCGACGCCGACGCGCCATGGCAGCTCAAAGCCATTATTGATCATGCCATCTTTGGTCGCGGAGAAGTGATTGAGGTTAATGACCGTAATTTCTCCATCCGTTTTGACTGTCGCCAACACGGCGTCAAACGGTTTGCCAGAATTGAAGAGGTTCGCCATCTATTCAGCGTGCTCTGAATTACCGTGGCTGTTTTTATACGACTATAAACGCTTATCAAGAAACACCTTGTTGACAATGCTGTTTTATGGAATTTTTCCTGTTGTTTTCAGTCCTAGTCATTATCTGCATCAAAACAGCCCAAAGCAATGAATAGCGTCAGCAGCAACACAAATCCATCATTTACCTGTTCTATCTGCCTTGGTAGCAACGAAGTCACCACAGGGCAATCTGCCTGGCACACAACACTGGTCCGAACTTCCTGCCAACCAAAACCCCATATTTTCCACCTGGGATGCATCACCAAATGGCTTGACAGTGACCAGCAAGAAGGAAAAAGACTCGATCAACGCCAATGCTGTGATTGCAAACAACCGGCACTGCCGCTGGTTCGTCTGAACGGAAGCCGCATCCTGGAAAACGAATCATTTTATTGTGAATCCCTGGTGCTTGATGTCTGTCGCACCGGGGATCTGACAACACTGAACAAACTTCTGGCCCTTGATGCCAGTCTGGCAACACAGATTTACCTCTCCGCGGTCACGGATTGGGCTGTATACCCGTTAGCTATCGCCATTGATTCCGGCCATATCGATTGCGCCCAGGCACTGATCGACCACCAGGCCGATGTCAATGCCGCTGATCAGGAGGGTCAGACGCCCCTGCACATTGCGGCTGAGAATGGCAACGTCCAGTGCCTGAAATGGTTGGTTACCCATGGAGCTGGTGTCAATGCCACCAATAAGTTCTGCGAAACGCCCCTGCACATTGCCACCAAAATCGGCATAACCGAGGTCCGTCAACAATACGTTGCCAGGGGCATAAATATCGATGAAGCCTTCTCTGGCTACCGGATGCTCAAACAGTATGCCAGCAAAAAAGAAAACGACACAAGATGTCTGAAAGAGCTGCTTGCTAACAGCGAAGTGAATACCAATGCCAGTGATTACGACGGCGTCACGCCCCTGATGATCGCAGCATTATGGGGCAAATCCGAGCATCTCAAATGGCTGCTCGACGCAGGAGCAGATAGCAATATCACCGATCAAACAAACTGGACAGTTCTCCACTTCGCTGCCTTAAGCGACTGTGCAGACGCCATCGATATGTTACTGCCCTATGTTCACCGCGACAGGGTCAGCAGGCAGGATATTTATGGTTTTACAGCTATCCACTTTGCGGCCATAAATAACTGTGCAGAATCCCTCAAGGTGTTGCTGGCCACTCCCGGCTCCCGGGTCAATAAGCCGAATTACAAGGGCTTGACCGCTCTCCACATCGCAGCCAAACACGATAGTGCAGAATCCATCAAGGAATTACTGCTCGCTCCGGGCACCTCGATCAATAAGAAGAGTTACAAAGGCTTGACCGCTCTCCACATCGCTGCAAAACACGATAATACCAAGTCCGTTGAGACACTACTGGCCAATCCAGACATCCGGGTCAATATGAAAACCAACAATGGCTGGACCGCTCTCCAGATCGCTGCCAAATACGGCAATGCAGGATCTGTCAAGGCGTTACTGGCCTCTCCCGGCATCCAGGTCAATAAAAAGGTTAATGGCAGGACGGCTCTGCACCTGGCGGCAACACACGGCCACTTTGGGTGTATCGAAGCGTTGCTGTTCGCTCCGGGCATCCAGGTCGATGAGCATACTGACGATGGCATGTCGGCTCTTAGCTTAGCGGCCATCCATGGCCACAGCCGGTGCATGGATCTCCTGATTGTATACGGGGCCTGGCATATGGAACACCAGTCAACAAATTAGCGGGACTCGGGGCTAACACTGGCATTGCATCCATTAAGCGTTGGTTGCGACAGAGAAATGCCTCCCGGGGAACCAAAACAGATAACGCATGCCGATTCAAGTCAGATAAAGAACATGCAAGTACCAGGCTCGGCCCAAAATAACCAGCCAGCGACTGCTTATCAAACTGAGCTGGACAACTGCCCTGTTTGCCTTTCGCCGTTTGCAGGAAAAAGAGTCGTGGTGACCGATTGTCAGCACATGTTTCACAGAAAATGCCTGAGGCGTTGGCAACTGGAAGAAAATATCTGTCCTCTATGTAGAACCACTCTTAACCAAAGGAGCGCCCAACAAAGGACTATCGTCGAGCGCTACACCCCTTATCCAAATCGAAACACCCGTTCGCTATTTGCCGCCCGCCCCGGACGCTTCTATCCCCCCGGCCTTATGAGCTGGTTGAGCCAACCCGGCACTCACCCCAGCCTGCAGGACCTTGACGTTACGAGAGCCATGGCAAGCATGACTAACGGGCGCAGCTCTCTTCGGATGACGCATGTAAACCAACTCCTCAGTCTCCCTTGCCTGCAGGAAAACGGCGTATTGAACCGGCCCCTTTTTATGATCATTGCAAGCATGATGCGAGGGCGAGGGTTACCCCAAATGAGGGCGCTGGAACTATTCATCAATCACCCCCGCCTGCAGGAAAATGGCGCAGTGGACCTGTCACTTTTCTGCACCATTGAAAAAATGATGTACGAGCGTGGGTTACCTCGAATAAGTGAGCTGGGCCGTTTCCTCAATCACCCCCGCCTGCAGGAAAATGGCGCAGTGAACATGCCCCTTCTCACAGCCATTGCAGACATGATGGACAGGCGTGGGTTACCCCCAATGGGGCAGCTGGACCGACTCCTCAATCATCCCCGCCTGCAGGAAAATGGCACAGTGAACATACCCCTTTTCACAGCCATTGCAGGCATGATGGGCGGGCGCGGGTTACCTCGAATGGGGGAGCTGGAGCGACTCCTCAATCATCCCCGCCTGCAGGAAAATGGCGCATTAAACCTGCGCCTTTTCAGAGTCATTTCAGATCTGATGCCACGTCGTGGGCTACCCCAAACGGTGGAACTGGAGGCACTCCTCAATCACCCTCGCCTGCAGGAAAACGGCGCATTAAACATGCCCCTTTTCAGCGCCATTGCGGGCATGAGGAACTATCAAGGGTTACCCCGAATGAGTCAGCTGGACCGCTTCCTTAATTACCCCTGCCTGCTGGAAAATGGCACATTCAACCTGCCCATCCTCTACGCCATTACTGGCATGATGCATGGGTACGGGTATCCCGGATTGCGTGAGTTGGAGCGACTGATCAATCACCCTCGCCTGCAGGAAAATGGCGCATTGAACATGCCCCTTTTCATCGCCATTACGGACATGATGCACCAGCAAGGGTTACCCCGCATGGGGGAGCTGGAGCTGCTCCTCAATCACCCCTGCCTGCAGGAAAATGGCGCATTCAACATGCCCCTTTTCAGCGCTATTGCAGGCATGATGCACAGTCAGGGGTTACCCCAATTGAGGGAGCTGGAGCAACTCCTCAATCACCCTTACCTGCAGGAAAATGGCGCAGTGAACATGCCCCTTTTCAGCGCCATTGCGGGCATGATGCACAAACAGGGGTTACCCCAATTGAGAGGGCTGGAACAACTCCTCGATCACCCTCAACTGCAGGAAAATGGCACATTGAACCTGTTCCTGTTATGCAACATGGCAGTGGCCATGCACGGGCGCGGAATTCCATCTTCTGCTGAGGAGTTGAACACTATGATCCGGCAGTACTTATAGCGGTTACTGCTAGCGGTTACTGCCACTGACGGATTGATTGTTAGCAATACTAACCAGGAGGTCAGTTTAAAATCTCAAAAAATATAATAACTTGGATAAAAATTAACCCGATAACAAAAAGGAATATTAATATGCTTAATTATATTAAGATAAAATCTCTTGCCCTGGCCCTTCTAAGTACCTTTGCCTTGATCAGTATCAGTTTCGCATCAGAGCCAATCTTTCATGGACAAAGCTCTGAAACTGAATCCTTCGCGGCAAAGCTTGGTATTGAACGCCAAGTTTATTATCCATCTGAATCCCAGCTATTTGCCTACTACGCCCATGTTGAAGCTGAATCCATGGCAAAAGTGGACAGCACCGAAGCCAAACTGATCCATCAGCAAATCAACCAATTGATTTCCGGTTTTACCCCCCGGGAACCGGATGCAATACACATGCACCTCGACCATCAGCACAAGGATAACGGCCGGTTTGATGAGTTATACGATGTATTGCAGGCAAAAGCAGAGGAATTGGGACTAACTGTGTCTTTACGGGAAAATTCCAATGCCAGCCCTTCCCAGTACCCACCCATACAACGCTCCAGTGTTCTGGAAGTCATGCTGGGAAAACCTGAAACCATGAACACATTCATCAATTACGCGGCCGACACCTATCAGCAGTACCTGACAACAGAAAAAATGAATCCGGCAGATTCATGCCTGTTTGTTCACCCCCAGTACACTCCGGACGAGAGTAATCCCGCAGAACAATACCTGTTCCATTATAAAGGGGATATCATGTTGAGTAATCCAGTCAACTGCGCTGTTTCCCACAACTATGCGATCAATCTGCTGAATAGATTACTGAACATGCAAGGTAGATAAAGCGCATATCATTAAGAGTGAAAAATCAGCGTTATTTTAACAGACAGGCCAGTCTGGACATCCGGGCTGGCCTGACACATGGTGTCAATGAGTTTGACGGGTTGTCGTGCCTCCGCACTCCGTTCGTCCTGAGTCTGTCTCCGAGTAGAAGAGGCCGTTACCGACCTCAACCCTCAGTCGAGTCACCCAAGGGAACCGCCTCCTCAGGACTGGGTCGAAGGAGCCACCAATTGTAGCTCCAAGTCGGGTCAAGGGAGATACGAATTGTAGCTAGCAATCATAGGCTGCGGACTGAATCTTTTTTGATCAGTTACACGTTCCTCCGTGGGAATGCATACACTGCCTATCCGCAGACTCCACTGTTCACTATTATCTGATACCTTAAGCAGGCCCGGTATGCATTGCCACGCAGAGTGAGGTTGCGTCAGATCAAAAAGCGGTTAATGGAACCACATGCGTTGCGTTTATACCTCCGAGTGCTTGCTCCTGTCTCCATCGACAGGTGCTTTCTGACGTCGTTGCCTACTCGCTGGAATGGCCTCCAGTTCAGAGGTATCCGCCACCGGCTCAGACGGCACCGGTAGTACAGATCGATGCCCTGGCAACCCATTGTAATCCATAAGCCGGTATGTGCCTGACCTGCGTTGGCAATAGCGGTAAATGCACGCACCCCCAAAACATATCAGCACCAGGCCGGCTCCCGCGGCGATACCGATTATGGCACCGGCGCTCAGGGAAGATGCCAGCGGTGCCACCGTGGTGGTCGACAGCGCTATTGCAGTGGTCATTGGCGCAGAAGCAGGCGCTCTGGAAGAGGGTATGGTGGTTCCTGGTATTGTGGGCTCCCAGAACGGTGGCGTGGCAACGGTTGGCTGTGCCATCGTAAATGGTTCAAAAGGGGGACCGGCCAAGGTTATGGTTTTCCCTGCTACCCTGATCGTGGTTTCCTTGACCGGTATTGGCGTGACGGTTGACGGTGCTATCACTGTGGACAATGTCGCAGAAGAAGTCGGGTCGGCATCAGCTATGGAGGTTGACGGTGCCATTGTTGCGGACAATGTTTCAGAAGAAGGCGGGTCGGAAGCAGGTGTGGCGGTTGACGGTGCCATTGTTGCGGACAATGTTTCAGAAGAAGCCGTTTTGGAAACAGGTATGATGGTTGACGGAGCTATCGCTGTGGACAGTGTCGCAGAAGAAGCCGTTTCGGAAACAGGTATGGTGGTTGACGGTACCATCTCTGTGGACAATGTCGCAGAAGAAGCCGTTTCGGCAGCAGGTGTGGCGGTTGACAGTGCCATCGTTGTGGGCAGTGTTGCAGAAGAAGTCGGGGCGGCATCAGGTGTCGCGGTTGACAGTGCCATTGTTGTGGACAATGTCGCAGAAGAAGCCGGTTCTGAAACAAGTATGGAGGTTGACTGTGTGATCGCTGCGGACGGTGTCGCTGACAAAGCCGTTTCGGAAACAGGTATGGCAGTTGACGGTGCCATCGCTGCGGACAATGTCGCAGAAGAAGCCGTTTTAGCAACAGGTATGGTGGTTGACGGTACCATCGCTGTGGACAATGTTGCAGAAAAAGCCGTTTCGGAAACAGGTATGGCAGTTGACGGTGCCATCGCTGCGGACAATGTCGCAGAAGAAGAAACCGGTTCGGAAACAGGTATGGTGGGTGAC
>NZ_PJPV01000199.1 GCF_002864045.1 Endozoicomonas acroporae | reverse complement strand
CTCGATTTACCCAAGGAGCCTGTCGGACTTAAGACTGTCCTACTGCGGTTGCGATAAATTGGTCTAAAAATTTCTGCTTCTTCGTCAAATAGCCCCGCTATTCTCCTCAGAAGCAGAAATTTTTATCCTCAATTTCTCGCAATCCTCGCTACGGACGCTTAAGTCCGACAGGCACCAAGAGTGCCTCTCCCCGCTTGATCACGCATTTCCCCGTTTCCCATTGAGCCTCCTCAAGTAATTGCAGCCTTGTTTTGAGGAACGGAAACATTTTTCCAGACAGGAACTTAAGCTTTAGTTTCGGCTCCAATCGGTCAAATCCTGTGCACTTGACCCTGGTGTAACTTTGCAGATGCAGCATATTCTCTCTGGCTCCGGCCAAGTTGCCAGCGGTCATAAAATGGTCACTGGCAGCCGCTTCACCAGCAGCAGCGATGACCACCTCATGGGAGTCTGATCTTTTGCTTATCACACTTTCCCGAGCCTTGTGCAGCTGTATAGGGAATACCGCCGAAGATGCGTGATTAATCGTTTCCCGGGTAGCTCCCAGCGACTGGTCAATACCATAGCTGTGTGCCACTGTTTGAAACCATGCGGTAGCAAGTGCCTTCTGCACCCTGGCAGCACGCTGGTCACGCCATGCTTGCTGGTCGGCTGCTGATCGTTTCTCGCCCTTTTGATCAAACTCCTGCACCGGTAATGCCGCTAACTTTTTCTGTAACTTCTGGCAGAATTCATTAAATGCTTCAGGCAGCTCCATCCCGATAGAGACCAGGTTCTTATTTTCAAAACACCGGGTCTGCATCACTCTGCCATGGGCAGATGCCTGCAGGCGGCGAACACCCCTTGACCGCTCATGGGTTTGCTGGCTGAGGAATCGTCGCTCATAAGGACTTAGCCCCTCGATCCTGTCCACCTCAGAGGTCATCTGGTCCTGGAAAAACTGCTGAAACTGTTGATCAACTATCACCATGCCACGAAAGTTCCCAAAGGTATCCAGCCGCTCATTGTTCAAGGGCTGGTCCTTCGATCCTTCCCAGTTACAAACACCATAGCTGCGGGCAGAAGACACCATCTTGTCCTCCATATACAGATTACGAAACTGACTATTTTTACCTCCGGCACAAATCACCAAATCAACGGGACGGGATAGCACCTGCGGCTTCTGATAATCAGCAGGCAGTTTTTTCTGGCCGTTGAGGGTGGGATCATTCTCAGGGTTATATTGAGCCTGTACTGTAAAAAAGCCTTGTTTACTGATCTCTACTTCCGTCATTTCATAGGCAGCTAACCGCTCCAACCTGGTGTTTTGCGGGTCATTACCCCGGGAAGTATGTTCGTCTTTGCTGCGCATCAGTTCAGCAAGTCTGAGATTCAGTGCCTCTTGCAACCGGTCCGTGGCGATTTCTCCGAACACTTCGCCAAAACCATCTGCACGTACAATGCCCTGTCCATCCTCACCGAACAGCCGGTAATACTCTTCCCCAAGATAAAATTTCAGCATGTGCAGCCATTGCGGGTCCAGTCGAACCACAGGTAACCGGTTATCTTCCGTGCCCCGTTTCTCAAACACTGTTACATTGGCCCCTTCCTGAAACTGGGTGAAAGCCAGCATCAGTCCTGTTGGCCCATCCCCTTCAATGGCAACCGTCAGATGTCCACGCGTTTTATTGTTCTGTGCTATCAACCATTCCAGCTGGGCTGCATCCACTTGCGGCCCTCTTAACTGATCCAGATCCAGTAGCTTTTGGAACATCAGCTGATCGCGCCTTAAATCGGGAAGTTTATCTTCATTCCTTATACGATCAGCCGAATTCGTCAGTATCTGCAATAGTAAATTTAACGTCCAGCGTCGTCCTTGATACAACTGAATATCCAACAGAGCTGCCCGACCTTCTGCTATCAAGCGCCGATGAGCCTGGCAACGGGCTTCGAGTTCTTTAAAGTCCTGAGTTTGATTTTCCGCTGACAGACTGTGCCGTAATGACTCGTATCGATCAAAGTCTTGTTTAACCCCGGCCAGGTCAAGGCTGCGCAATTCACGGGGTAATTGATTGATTCTGTGCCTTACAGCAGATTCATCATCAGACAGATCTTCAAGCAGCCTGTTTAAAGTCTTGTACCCGCGCAGACTCGGGCTATTTTGCACCAATGCCAGATCGCTGACGGAAACCAATTCCCGTGGATGACCATGCACAAAAGGCTTATCCGGATTGGCATTACTGATAATCAGGTCCTGCACATTCTGCAAAACCTTATCGCGCGAAGAGCCAGGATTACTTTCAATACTGATCAGTAATCGTTGATAATTTTCAGAAGGCAGTACCTCCCAAAGGTTATGAAAAACAGAACGGGCGATGTTCGTTTTCAGTTCAGTAATATCAACGGCTTGCCGGGTATTACGCAAGTGCTTTGCCAGCTTGCGGATCGCTTTGTGCGCTTTATGCCCCTTTGGTAACAACTCCGGTGACAGAATAATGAGTTGATAATAAGCTTTCAGCACCTCTCTGCTATCTTCCACAGTCACCCGGGGTAGGCGAGACATCATGTTGGGGAGTTCTTTTTTAAGAAATCCAGAGGCGTTACGAATAAGTTCACATTCTTTCGTGCCTCTGAGTATTATTTCCTTGTTGCGGATTATTGTTTTAATCTCAGTTTTTTTTAAAAAAGGCAGTGCGCCCGACTCCGCGTTATTAATAATCCTTTTCTTCAAATCAACAGAGGTTTTATCATTTTCAAGCAATACCCATACTTGTCGACAGAATAAGGCAGCCGCTTCTCGATTTTGTTGGCGCTGCTTCCGCCCCTCTGCCGTGAAGTGACTTATAAAACGTTTAAAGACAGAGGTAGTAGTATTAGACCGGATTACCTCTACCTTGCGATGCCAGACAGCGCCCTGTTGAACATCTTCGGCGGGATTCAATACCCCGGAAACGATCAGTTCTGTCCGACGATTATTCAGATGATTTCTTTCCAGTTCTGAAAGCGTGTTTTCGATATAAGCACATTGTTCTTTATTTATTAACCCTGACGGCATGCTGGAATCCATTCCATTTCTCCTATTATGTTCTAAGTCTTTCGGGCAAGACTTAATCTAATCGTTGATCAGTTAACAATTTACTTTCCTGTAAATCACTAACCGATGAGTAAGTTACAATAACGACTTGATAATGAGGTAGAGTTCAAGCCTCCCTGATATCAGCAGGAGGGCGTAAGGAAGACGACATAACCATTCAGTTACATCGCCCCCGGTTTGAAAGGAAAATCTTTAAATTAGTCCAGGGATAAATCCAGACCTCGCCGGGCAATCCCAGGATAGTCATCTTCGGGTAAAAACGCCGAGAGAGCCACCAGCATTTCACCCAGCGCCTCTTCTGACTCAGCCACCAGATTGATGTGCCCCATTTTACGACCGGGGCGCTGGCTTTTGCCGTACCAGTGGCTGGTGACATTGGCCACTGACAACACTTCAGCGGGAATATCAGACTGACCCAGAACGTTAATCATGGCACTGGGGCCAATGGCTTCAGTGGTGCCAAGGGGTAAACCGGCAATAGCCCTGAGATGGTTTTCAAATTGACTGCACAGGGTTCCCTGCTGGGTCCAATGGCCGGAGTTATGCACCCGGGGGGCTATCTCATTCACCATCAGCTGGCCATCCACATCAAAAAACTCAATGGCCAGGACCCCGATATAGTCCATTTCAGCAGCCAGCTTGCTGAAGGCGTCCACCGCCTGTTGATGAACCCCGGTAGAGATGGATTTAGCGATAGATAGCGTCAGAACCCCATTGGTATGCTCATTCTCAGTGACCGGATAAATAGCCATATTGCCCTGTTTGTCCCGGGCACCGATGACCGACACCTCCCGCTGAAAGGGAATCATTTTTTCGGCAATAATCGAGTGGGGCGAATGTTCACTGCCAGCAACCAGAAATTCTGACATTTCCGACCAGATCTGCTCAATATCACTGTCTGACCTGACCCGCCACTGCCCTTTACCGTCATAGCCGGCCTGACAGGTTTTAATAACCAGTGGCAGCCCCAGCTTCTTGATGGCTGCATCAAAGTGAGAACGATCGGTGATCAGCTGGTAAGGCGCACAGGGCACACCGGTTTTATCCAGTAACGCTTTCTCCATGCTGCGGTCACCGCCGACTTTAATGGCCTGCTTACCAGGATAAAACTTTCCGGACGCAGCACACAGAGTCAGCACATCGTCAGGAATATGCTCAAACTCAGCGGTGATGGCGTCACATTCAGCAATAGCCTGTGAAAGGGTTTGATCGCTGACCTGAAGCGTCAGGGGGTGCATCAGCTTTGTGGAGCCAACATCATAGGAGAGGATATTGATATTCAGCGGTGCGCCCGCAAGACTCATCATGCGTGCAAGCTGGCCCGCACCTAATACTAGAATATTCATACTGCTTTTTATCACTCGGCAGGATCAGGATTCGCTAATACAGTTTCGGTTTGCAGCTTCCTGAAATCATCAATTCTGGCCTGCAGCTCTGGCTGCTGACAACCAAGGATCTGTGCTGCCAACAGCCCGGCATTGGCCGCCCCGGCATCCCCGATGGCCAGAGTACCGACTGCAACACCTTTGGGCATTTGACATATAGACAATAAAGAATCAATACCGTTCAATGCCCTGGATTTAACAGGAACCCCCAGCACCGGCAGGCTGGTAAAGGCGGCAGCCATTCCCGGCAGGTGCGCAGCCCCCCCAGCACCGGCAATAATCACTTTGATTCCCCGGGCAGCAGCCTGAGAGGCATAATCTGCCAGAAGTTGTGGAGTGCGATGGGCAGAAACAACCCTTGTTTCGTAGTCGATGCCGAAATTTTCCAACATTTCAGCTGCATGCTGCATCGTGGGCCAGTCGGACCTGGACCCCATTATAATAGCAACGGTCATAACCACTCCTTTATTCTGAGCGGAAATAATAGCACATATAACCCGTTTGCCTTCAGGGAAAACAGACCAAGTCGTGACCAGCAGGCTTGCATAAGAATGGCTCAGCAATTTACAGACAAGGCATCGTGGCAACCATTCGTCACTTTTCAAGCTGAAAGCAACCACCTGATTTAATATAATTCTATAAAGATCAATTGATTAGCTTATTTTTATAGAGAAATGATACTAAAGTATAATTTTACCTTTGCTCATTATTCCATATATTGACGAAAAATTGGTCTAGTAAGGAGTACGGACTATGTTTGGTTTTTTAAAGGGAACAGGGCATATACCACCGGTGCAGTCTCAATTAGAAAATCGCGGGGCTAGACTCGGAGAAACAAATAAACAAACTAAACAATTAAAACATAGCGCTGCAGCATTTGCTCAAGCCGCTAGTGAACTTAACACTAAAATCGCTGGAAAAGCTAAAGACACTAAAAAAACTAAAAGAGGTAAAAGAAGTAAAGCATTTTACCGAGACACTGAACAAGTATATGCTGAAAGAGCCCCTCAACCAGGCAAGGTTGAAATTGGCGAAAAAGATCTTTCCAAGCGTAAAATTGTCTGTTTAAAGTGTAAACATTACATTAAAATATTTTTTTGCAATGTGAGTTTAAAACTTCACATTTATCATGGTCAGGAAGCACGAGCAGCCCTTAAAAAATCCAGAGATGAATCAAAATCAGAGTTGGCTATCCTTACCAACGAAGAAGCCATGAGGACAAATACTTCAAAGATGAAGGAAGAGCTAGCGGATGGGCAATACTTACAGGTAGCTAAGAGAGCCGGGGCTGCCAGTGGAGCTGCTATTAAAGCAGGAAAAGGTCGAATTGAAAGGTGGTGGGCACGTGTTTAAACTGATGCTTATCAGACTGAAAATTTAAATCCTTTTCAGGAAAATATAAGTTTACTGTCGTAAAAAAAGCATAAAATGCTGCCTTAAACCCTGGGCAGCATTAAATCTTCTTTTACTATCCATCGATCAATCCCATGGTACCCCCCAAAGAGCCATTATTGACATTGAACCCATCTTCACTGATGGATCATCTTGATCAGATGCAGCCGATCGCGTTAACGCAAAGTCTCTCCCAATGTCTGCGGTGCTATCTACTGGCGAAGTCAGGCTGACCTGCGGTCGAAGGCAGTTCAGTCCCCTGGTAAAGTCCATTCCTGATAAGCCGATGTAAACTGTTCAGCGCAAACAGGCTGGATAGTCTAAATATGAATAGTTCCCAAGGAATGTAATAGCTTGTTTCACGCCAATGAAACCGCTTTGAGAAACCCGATATATTATTTATAGTCTCAGCAGTCAGCCTTACAGGCAATACAGCAACGTGCGAAGTCGATTACTAAACCAGGTAAATATCAGAAGTCTGCCATGAAAATGCCTTTTCAGCCTGGAGACCAGGTGACCACTCATTTTTATCCGGTCCAGAAAAACCGCCGCAGAACCGTCATCCGCTGCTATCGTTCTATTGACTGCCCATCTGGCTGGCTGGTTGATACAAAAGACGACAGTGGGAAACTGTTGAAAGCACTGGATGCGAAGTGGTATCAGCTAATCGAAATGGAAGCGGTACCTGAGCCAGAGACCACCCGGTAGCAAAAAGAATTATTTAGTAGTGAACGAGGGAGCAGGTATGCAACATGAAGAAGAAATGGTAGTCGGTACTGGACTTGAACCAGCGACCCCCACCATGTCAAGGTGGTGCTCTACCAACTGAGCTAACCGACTGAAGTGGTGCGTATATTATCAATGCAGCTAAAAAATGCAACACTTCAATCAGCTTAATTCTAACAGGGTAAATACCTACTCTCAGTGTTTTAAAACCTGCTCTCTGAGCAAGACAATTTCATCTCTGACAGCAGCAGCCTGTTCAAACTCCAGGTTACGGGAGTGCTCCATCATTTTTGCTTCCAGCTTCTTGATGGCCGCGGCCATGACGTCTGGGGTCATGGGAACCTGATACTCAGCTCCCGGCTCTGCCACTGCCTTCTGGGCTTTACTGCCTTTCTTCCGTCCGGGCACAACAGCCCCTTCAAGAATATCAGCCACGGATTTGACCACACCTTTTGGCGTAATATTGTGTTTCTTGTTGTAGGCCATCTGCTTTTTGCGACGCCGCCTGGTCTCGCTGATTGCCCGCTCCATGGAGCCGGTCATCCGATCACCATAGAGAATTGCCCGGCCATTAATGTTTCGGGCGGCACGGCCAATGGTCTGAATCAATGAACGGTCAGAACGCAGAAAGCCTTCCTTATCGGCGTCCAGAATAGCGACCAGAGAGACCTCGGGCATATCAAGGCCTTCCCGCAGCAGGTTGATACCCACCAGCACATCAAAGGCACCAATACGCAAGTCACGGATAATCTCCACCCGTTCCACCGTATCAATATCTGAATGCAGGTAGCGTACCCGGACACCCTGCTCATGCAAAAACTCGGTTAAGTCCTCAGCCATACGCTTGGTGAGCACCGTGACCAGCACCCGCTCCTCTTTGGCAACGGTTTTATGAATTTCCATCAGCAGGTCATCCACCTGGGAGGAGGCCGGTCGGACCTCAATTTCCGGGTCCACCAGACCGGTAGGCCTGACCACCTGATCAACCACCTGCCCCTGGTTCTCTTCCTCGTACTTACCCGGTGTCGCAGAGACAAAAATAGTCTGCGGTCGTCGTCCTTCCCACTCTTCAAATTTCATAGGACGGTTATCCAGGGCAGAAGGCAGGCGGAAACCATACTCCACCAGTGTCTCTTTTCGAGAGCGATCCCCTTTATACATAGCACCGATCTGAGGCACAGTCACATGGGATTCATCAATCACCAGCAATGCATTGTCCGGGATATAATCAAACAGGGTTGGCGGTGCCTCACCGGGTTTATTGCCGGAGAGATAGCGGGAATAGTTTTCAATGCCGGTGCAGTAACCCAGCTCAATCATCATTTCCAGATCAAACTGCGTGCGCTGTTCAAGTCGCTGAGCTTCCACCAGCTTGTTGTTATCGCGCAAGACATTGAGCCTATCCACCAGCTCTACCTTAATGGCTTCCACTGCATCAAGAATGGTCTGCCTGGGGGTCACATAGTGAGTTTTTGGATAAATGGTCGCCCTGGGCAATTTTCTCAGAACCTCGCCAGTCAACGGATCAAACTCGCTGATGGCTTCCAGTTCATCGTCAAACAGCTCCAAACGGACAGCCTCTTTTTCCGATTCAGCGGGAAAAATATCAATAACATCACCACGAACACGGTAAGTGGCCCGCCGAAAATCCGCATCGTTGCGCGTGTACTGCAATTCTGCCAGGCGACGCAGAATGGTTCGCTGATCCACCCTGTCACCACGATCAAGATGCATCATCATTCTCAGATAAGACTGCGGATCACCGAGGCCATAAATGGCCGAGACCGTTGCCACAATAATCGCATCCTGTCTTTCCATCAGGGCCTTGGTGGCAGAGAGACGCATTTGTTCAATATGCTCATTAACCGATGCATCTTTCTCGATATAGGTATCTGACGTAGGTACGTAGGCTTCTGGCTGGTAATAGTCGTAGTAGGAGACAAAATACTCCACGGCATTGTCTGGAAAGAACTCCTTGAACTCACCGTAGAGTTGTGCGGCCAGTGTCTTATTATGGGCCATGATGATCGTCGGCCGCTGTATTTTTTCGATCACATTGGCCACCGTGAAGGTCTTGCCGGAGCCTGTTACCCCCAGCAATGTCTGGCAGGCAAGGCCAGCATCAATGCCCTTGACCAGCTGTTCAATAGCAACCGGTTGATCACCAGCGGGACCGAAGCGGGAAGAAACTTTAAACGATCGACTCATGCTACCCTTCCATCTGGAGCAGAAAAATTTGCCAACGGTAACCGACAAACGCATACCAACGGTACATCGTATTGTGTATGATGCCTTCTGTTGGTCGCATGACGGATACTTGCTACTCATCACCGTCATAGTACAGCTATTGATAGATAGTTTCCGCCACAAGAAGTCTAACCAAACCAGCAGAGAGCTTACACAGACTCCGGGCGAACTTCTCCAGCCAATAGCGGAAGGCAAACAGCATTATAATTCTCAGCGTTACAACCATAAACGAGGAAAACTGTGACTGGTCATCCATCCCAACGCGTGCAAATGGTCAAGCCATCTCCAACTCTGGCAGTCACCGCCAAGGCTGCCGAACTGAGAGCTGCCGGACATGACATTATTGGCCTTGGTGCCGGAGAGCCCGATTTCGACACTCCGGAGCATATTAAAGCCGCAGCGGTCAAAGCCATCGCTGAAGGGAAAACAAAATACACTGCCGTGGATGGAACCACCGAGCTGAAACAGGCCATTATTGACAAATTCAAGCGGGATAATGGCTTTGAATACGGGCAAAGCCAGATTCTGGTTTCCTGCGGCGGCAAACAGAGCTTCTTCAACCTGGCCCTGGCACTGCTAAACAAGGGTGATGAGGTCATTATTCCAGCACCTTACTGGGTATCTTACCCGGATATGGTGGTCATCGCCGAGGGTGTGCCGGTTATTGTGGAAGCCGGTCTGGAAAACCGCTTCAAAATCACACCCGAGCAACTGGAAGCCGCCATCACTGACAAAACCAGACTGGTGGTACTCAACAGCCCCTCGAACCCGACCGGAACCGCTTATAACCGCAAAGAGCTCGAAGCACTGGGCAATGTGCTGAAAAAGTACCCGGAGGTAATGATCGCCACCGATGATATGTATGAGCACATCCTCTGGACTGAAGAGCCTTTCTGCAACATCCTGATGGTCTGCCCTGAACTCTATGACCGCACGATTGTTCTGAACGGCGTATCCAAGGCTTACTCCATGACCGGCTGGCGGATCGGTTATGCTGGAGGGCCAGAGTGGCTGATCAAAAACATGAAGAAGATCCAGTCCCAGAGCACCTCCAACCCCTGCTCTATCGCCCAGGCTGCTGCCGTTGAGGCACTGAATGGGTCGCAGGACTGCGTGAAAGAGATGGTCAAGGTGTTTAAAAAGCGCCATGACTACGTTGTCGGTCGATTGAATCAGCTGCCGGGCGTCAGCGCTATTGAGGGTGACGGCACTTTCTACGCTTTTGCTGATTTCAGTGAAGCAATGAAAAAGCTGGGCTTTGCAAAAGATACAGACCTCGCAGCTCTCTTCCTGGAAAAAGGCGTTGCCCTGGTTCCCGGCTCTGCCTTTGGTTCTGATGGCTGCATGAGGCTATCATTTGCGACCAGCGATGAAGCGCTGGAAAAGGCTCTGGACAGACTTCAAGCAGCCCTGGCCTGACCGACTGTTTGTACTGAGTACCAGCTTCTGGTACTCAGTAACTTGACAGGCACACTAAGCAAGGTATCATTCACCTTATCTTTTGATCCCCGATAGCTCAGTTGGTAGAGCAAATGACTGTTAATCATTGGGTCGCTGGTTCGAGTCCAGCTCGGGGAGCCAAACACTCCTATCAATACACCTCCCGCTCATTACGGTTCATCAAAAACGAATATTATCTCATTACTTAGTAAGTAGCAGTTAATATCGAGCCTCCTAGCCCTATTTTCAATCAAAATAATCAAGCTACTCTCCCTCAAAACCCTGAATTGGTTTCACTGTCCCCCAATTATGACAGCGGGGACATTGCCAGTGCATTTCCTTACCGGAAAACCCACACCTGCCACAGGAGAAAACAGGTTTAAACTCAAGCATCCGACCCGTAAGATGGTGAATCAATTCCAATACATTGTCCGACAAGTCACCCTGAAACTGACGACGAAGACCAATTAGCTCATTCAAGCCTCTCAGTGTAGGGTGACGTTCAAGTTGCGCTGTTAGAAAGTTAACAGCTTGAGACTCCCCTGACTCCCTGAGCAAAAGACGAGTCATTGCAATGATAACCGCAGTACCGGGACGTTCATTCAGGCAACGGCCAAGATAAGCGCCAAACCCTCGCACACTCCCCGTATGCTCAAAAGATTTCTCCAATAATGGCAGCGAGAGGGGCATGAAGCTGACATCCTGAACCGATATTCTCTGCAACACTTTAATTGCCTCTTTGTAGCCGCCTTCGTCAAATTCCATTTGACCCAGCAAAAGGCTGGCCCTGACACTGTTTTTATCCCGGGAAAACGCCTGACGTATCAGGCGACGTGCATTCACCCGATCATTCTGCTTAAGGGCTGTTTCGCTCTGCTCACAGTAATAATGTGCCAGAATGACAGCAAAGTGCTCTCCCCGGCCCGGCCTCAACCTTTCTGCAACTTCTGCTGCCTTAACCCACTCCCGTTCCTGTTCATAGACACGCAACAATTGCTGCAAGGCCTGGTCCCGCAGCTCATGATTCTGACGACTGAGATCAATCAGAATGGATTCAGCACGATCCAGCAGACCAGCAGAAGAGTAGTTTTGAGCCAGGGCAAGCTGAACTTGAAAAGACTGGATGGAAGTCAGGCTTGGGCGCGCCAGCAAATCCTGATGAACACGGATGGATTTTTCCACTTCTCCGCGCTTGCTAAACAGATTTCCCAGCGCCAGATAGGTATCAACGGTGTCATTATTGATATCCAGGGCTTTGATAAAGACATCAATAGCCTCATCCGTCTGCTCATTAATCAGATAATTCAGACCGACAAAATAGTCCTTCGACAACTTGCCAGAGCTATTTACCCGCCTTCTCTTCTGATCACGCCAGCCAAGAAAATAACCAATGACGATTGCAGCTAGAATAAGGCCCAGTAACGCAATATCAGGCATCCGTAAACCCTTTAAGGGCACTGGACCTCAACTTTTGGAGTTCGGCGTCACGCCGGGCGAGCTTTCTTCTCAGGCTGGCATTAGCCAGTCGCAAACGGATAACCAGCATCAGGGAAACCAGTAAACCGGCAAAGCCACCCAGTACAAAGGGCACCATAACCAGCGTGGAACTGCTTACGGCCGGCATCATTAACCCGCCCATTTCAAGGCTGATCTGCTCGGTATTGGAGAGGGTAAAGTTGACGAAAAACACCAGTAGAACAACAAACAACGCCAAAACCAGAAGACGTTTGACCCACACGACTATTGTCGTAAAACTGCTCTTGACAAGAGGCAACTCGTAGTTCGCCATAAACTTAATTCACGATCAATCCATTTCTTCCTGTAAGCCACGATTCACCCTTTCCCGCAGCTCTTTGCCCGGCTTGAAATGGGGAACATATTTGCCATCAAGGCTCACAGCTTCACCGGTTTTAGGGTTACGCCCGACTCTTGGGGCACGATAATGAAGGGAGAAGCTACCAAACCCCCTGATCTCAACCCGCTCGCCATTGGCCAGCGAATCGGACATTTGCTCAATGATAGCCTTTACAGCTAACTCAATATCCTTGATAGAGAGCTGCGGTTGCAACTCGGCAATCCGCTCAATCAGTTCAGACCGGGTCATCGTCGTTTTTCCTTTCCCTGCCATTCCCGGAATGTCTAAAAGATCCTGCAGACCTTGTTAGACACCGCTTATTGTTCAAAAGCGCCTTAAATAACCAGACTGTTTCTACACTAGCTAACCCACACCGAGAAATCAAGCAACCCTTTGATTAGCCCACACATTTCATAAGAATACCTGCCACTTCCTGTTCCCGGCAGAGAGCGAAGCAATACAATGGCTAAATCTCACACAACCTTTTGATCAAAAAAAACCGCGAGGCAAAAGCACTCGCGGTTTTTTTGCTCTCAGCGGCAGCTTTTCAAACAAAAGCACCCCATGAGCAATCAGGAACAGGATGGATTACTTGTTTTCCATCTGAGCCTTGATCAGATCACCAATGGTGGTCGGACCGGCAGCTTCTTCGTCCTGCTTGGTACGCAGCTCTTTCATCGCTGCTTTTTCATCGGCCTGGTCTTTCGCTTTGATCGACAGGCTGATGTTGCGGTTCTTGCGGTCGATGCTGATGATACGAGCTTCGACTTCTTCACCTTCTTTCAGGACGTTAGTTGCGTCTTCAACGCGGTCAACACTGATCTCAGAAGCTTTCAGGGTAGCCAGAACGTCTTCCGCCAGCTCGACAACAGCCGCTTTGGCAGTGACTTCCTTAACGATACCCTTAACAACAGAACCTTTTTCATTCAGGCCAGCGTAGGCATTGAATGGATCTTCGGACAGCTGCTTGATACCCAGGGAGATACGCTCACGCTCAGCGTCAATCGCCAGGATAACCGCTTCTACTTCGTCACCCTTACGGTACTGACGAACAGCTTCTTCACCGGTTTCGTTCCAGGAGATGTCAGACAGGTGAACCAGACCGTCGATACCACCGTCCAGACCGATAAAGATACCAAAGTCAGTGATAGACTTGATCTTGCCAGCCAGCTTGTCGCCCTTGTTGAAGGAGCCGGAGAAGTCTTCCCATGGGTTGGTCTTGCATTGCTTGATACCCAGAGAAATACGACGACGCTCTTCGTCAATGTCCAGAACCTGTACTTCAACTTCGTCACCCAGGTTAACAACCTTGGATGGGTGAATGTTCTTGTTGGTCCAGTCCATTTCAGAAACGTGTACCAGACCTTCAACACCTTCTTCCAGCTCAACGAAGCAGCCGTAGTCAGTCAGGTTGGTTACGCGGCCAGAAGCACGGGCACCTTCAGGGAAGCGCTTGGTGATTGCAACCCATGGATCTTCACCCAGCTGCTTGAGACCCAGGGATACACGGTTACGGTCACGGTCAAACTTCAGAACCTTAACGTTGATTTCGTCACCAACGTTAACGATTTCGCTAGGATGCTTGATGCGCTTCCAGGCCATGTCAGTGATGTGCAGCAGGCCGTCTACGCCGCCCAGGTCAACGAAGGCACCGTAGTCAGTCAGGTTCTTGACGATACCCTTAACTTCCAGACCTTCCTGCAGAGAGCCCAGCAGCTGCTCACGCTCAGCACTGTTTTCAGCTTCCAGAACGCTGCGACGGGAAACCACCACGTTGTTACGCTTCTGGTCCAGCTTGATAACCTTGAACTCAAGCTCTTTGCCTTCCAGGTGCGCCGTGTCGCGAACCGGACGAACGTCTACCAGAGAGCCTGGCAGGAACGCACGGATAGTCGCCACGTCAACAGTGAAGCCACCCTTGACCTTGCCACTGATAACACCCTTAACAACGTCTTCAGCTTCGAAGGCTTTTTCCAGTTCCTTCCAGGCTTCCATACGCTTGGCTTTTTCACGGGACAGACGAGTCTCACCGAAACCGTCTTCTACCGCGTCCAGAGCTACCTGGACTTCATCACCAATAGCGATGGTCAGTTCACCGTTCTCATCCTGGAACTGAGCCTTGGGAATAACACCTTCAGACTTCAGGCCAGCATGAACAGTTACCCAGTCACTGTCGATATCAACCACCACACCACTGACAATGGCGCCTGGCTTCATTTCGATTTCTTTCAGGCTCTCTTCAAACAGTTCTGCAAAGCTTTCGCTCATGATTTTTCCTGTGACAGTGTACGCATCTGCAAAGTCTCTGCCATATCAGCAAAAACCAGCCAATGATAACCGGATAACGTACACTGGTTGTCATCCACACCGCCAGCCGGAGTGGGTTACTTTAATCAGGTCCGATTCTGCAATGCTGGCTTTACGCCAGAAACGAACCTCCAGATAATGTTGAGTGCAACTTATTTATGGCGCACTCAGGTTTGCTGAAGTGGAGAACCCACTTCCCTGGCAGGCTGTCAGGAAAATCCTAAACCAGCCCTCTCAGGCGCATCTGTTCCAGCACCTTGTTGAATACCTCCTGGATACTCATGCGGGTACTGTCAAGAATGATGGCATCATCGGCAGGCTTGAGCGGCGCTACAGCTCTTTGGCTATCTCGCTCATCTCTGGCCTGAATATCTGCCAAAAGGCGATCAAAACTAGCATCAATCCCTTTTTGATGCAACTGGTCATAACGTCTTTTGGCCCGCTCTTCGGCGCTGGCGGTCAGGAAGACTTTCAGCGCCGCATCGGGAAACACCACCGTTCCCATATCACGGCCATCAGCCACCAGACCCGGCAGCTCGGCAAAGTCGCGCTGGCGTTGCAACAGCGCCGCCCGAACACCCGGCAGTGCCGCAACCCTGGAAGCCATGGCACCCACCTCTTCCGTCCGCAAACTGGCGCCCACCCGCTCACCTTCGAGAATAATGGTCAGACCTGCGCCTGATTCTGATGGTAAGAACTGCACATCAAGGTGGCCTGCCAAAACTTCCAGCGATGATTCATCGGCAAAATCAACCCCATGATTCATCGCTGCCAGGGCGGTTAACCGATACAACGCCCCACTGTCCAGCAACCTCCAGCCAAGCTCTCTGGCCAGCAGGGCTGCAATCGTTCCCTTGCCAGACCCGCTGGGACCATCAATGGTGACCACTGTCACTGGTGTCTGAGACTCACTCACTGGTATTTACCTTTACCACAATACGCATACCGGCTCGATTGGCCAGGCCTGCAAAATCCGGGAATGAAGTCGCCACATTGGCACAGTCAAGAATGCGAATATCGTCCTTTGCCCGCAGTGCAGCTACTGCGAATGACATGGCAATCCGGTGATCGCCATGGCTGTCAATAGTGCCACCGTTAAATACAGGCTTCCCCTTCTTTTCAGAAGCAGCATTACCGGAACCATTGATCATCATACCATCAGACAATGGTTGTGCATCAATACCCAGGGCAATCAAGCCATCGGCCATGGCCTGAATCCGGTCACTCTCTTTCACCCGAAGCTCACGGGCACCCGTGAGCAGCGTTCTGCCTTCTGCACAGGCTGCTGCAACAAACAGCACCGGAAATTCATCAATGGCGATGGGCACCAGACGCTCAGGAATATCAATACCCTTCAGCGGCGCAGAACGCACCACCAGGTCGGCCACGGGCTCGCCACCCACAACAGACTCGTTTTCAAGGGTAATATCCGCCCCCATCAGCTGCAGGATCTCAACCACACCAGAACGGGTCGGATTCATGCCAACATGGCAAAGACGAACCTCTGACCCCTCGGCGATTGAGGCCGCTACCATAAAGAACGCCGCTGAAGACACATCGGAGGGCACATCGATTCGGGTAGCTGTCAGCTTGCCTCCCCCTTTAATCGCGACCCTGCTGCCATTCTCACCATCGACAGAGACCGTATAACCAAAGCCATTCAGCATGCGGTTGGTGTGGTCACGAACAATACCCGGAGCAACCGTCACCGTTTCACCATCTGCGTACATGCCCGCCAGTAACAGGCAGGACTGCACCTGGGCCGAAGCCATTGGCAGGTGATACTCAATACCCTGCAACCGGGTACCGCCTTTGATCTTCAGTGGTGGGCGACCACCTTCTGAGGTCTCGATGCTGGCACCCATCTGGCCAAGCGGTTCCACCACCCGATTCATGGGACGACCGGACAGGGAGTGATCACCGGTTAACGTAACATCAAAAGACTGGGCTGCCATCAACCCGGCCATCAAGCGCATGGCAGTACCGGCATTACCGAGATAAAGCGGCCCTTCCGGCGGCTTGAGGCCATGCATGCCAACTCCCTGAATAGTGACCTTGCCAAGATAGGGGCCATCAATCTGAACCCCCATATCCCGGAATGCCTTCAGGGTTGCCAGGGCATCCTCGCCTTCGAGAAACCCTTCAATCACTGTCTCCCCTTCCGCCAGGGCACCGAGCATGATGGAACGATGAGAGATAGACTTATCTCCGGGAACACGTAACTCACCGGAGATAGACCCTCCCGGGCTGGCAATAAATGTCTGGGTACTTTCTTTCATAGTGTCCATAACGTCTTTATCTGAATCTTCACCTTCAATCAGCACAGAGCCCGAAAAACCAGTCGTCATAACAGAATCAGGCAATGGCTTCACCCGCTGCTTCCTGCTCTCCAGCAGAGAAGAGAAATGCTGACGCGCTGATTGCGCACGACTGAATATCCCCAGCAGCGACTGACTGTTTTTCTGCACAATCGCTTCCCGGAGCACCTGAAGGCCCTCGGTAAATTCATCCAGCGCTTCCAGCACCGCCTGATGATTACCCAGCGCCACATCATGCCACATAATAGGATCGCTGCCAGCGATCCGGGTAAAATCCCGAAAGCCGCCCGCAGCAAAGCGAAAAATATCCTGATTATCCGGATTCCCGGCCAGGGTATCCACCAGTGAGAACGCCAGGAAATGGGGAAGATGGCTGGTCTTTGCCAGAACCTCATCATGATGACAGGGATCCATACTGGTGACCACTGCCCCACAGGCCTCCCAAAGCATCCTGACCTTTGCCAGCGCCAGAGAGTCGGTATTTGCCAACGGGGTCAGGATGACATCATGGGCCTGAAACAGGGTAGCTTTTGCGGCACCGACACCGCTTTTTTCCGACCCTGCTATTGGATGACCGGGGACCAGCCAGGGGGGAACTTCGCCAAAGACCTCAAGCGCGGCATCGAGCAGCGCTTTTTTACTGGATCCGGCATCGGTAATCACTTTCTTTGCAAGAACACCACTGGGCAAACATAGAGATAGCTGCTCAAGAACCGGCTTCATTGCCAGCATGGGCACGGCCAGCATAATCCCATCGGCAGCAGCAACACCGGCGGAGAGGCTTTCGCAGCCATAATCAATGATCCCGAGCGCCTCGGCCTCTTCCAGTGAGGCTTTATTCTGGTCATAACCATACACTTGCCGACACGCACCGGCAGACTTTACCGCCGCTGCAAAAGATCCCCCGATCAGGCCCAACCCAACCACCAGCAGTGTATCAACTGTTTTCACAAACGCACTCCTTACGACGACTGGCCAAGAACCTGGCTCAGCGCTTCCAGACAACGACGATTTTCTTCCGGCAGACCAATGGAAATACGAAGGTGCTCAGGCATGCCGTAATTGGCCACTGGCCGAACAATAATGCCTTTGGACAACAACCCTTCATAGACCGGCATGGCATTACGCTTGAGATCAACGGTGATGAAATTACCCGATGAAGGGATCCAGTTCAGCCCAAGGCCGGCAAACCCCTGCTCCAGGAATGCCATCCCCTGCTGATTAATCTCAATGGACTGCTGCAGATAAGCTTCATCCTTCAGCGCGGCAACCGCACCGAACTGAGCAGGAAGATTCAGGTTAAATGGCTGCCTCAAACGGTTCAGCACATCGGCTATTTCAGGATTGGATATCGAGTAACCCACCCGAGCCCCCGCCAGCCCATAAGCCTTGGAAAAGGTTCGGGTCACCACCAGATTGGGATAGCGGTCAAGCAGGTCGATACCATCAGGCAGGTCACCACCCACCCCATACTCAAAATAGGCCTCATCAAGGACAACGATCACCTCTTCCGGCACCTTACCCAGAAAACCCAGCAGATCCTGTTCACTGAAGCTGGTACCGGTGGGATTATTAGGGTTTGCCAGGAAGACAATTCGGGTATTGGCCTGAATCGCTTCCGCCATGGCATCCAGATCATGACCATAGTCAAGCGCTGGAACCACAATGCTCTCAGCACCGACGGCCTTCACAGCCAGAGGATAAACAACAAAAGCATACTGAGAAAAAACCGCAGAACTGCTGGTATCCAGAAACGACTGCGCCAGAAGCACCAGCACATCATTGGAGCCATTACCCAGGGTTAACTGCTCCGGTGCTACCTTCAGTTTTTCTGCCAGCGCCTGTTTTAACTGATAACTGCTGCCATCGGGATAACGGGCCAGCTCTGCCAGGGATTCGGCCATTGCTTTCAGCGCAGAAGGTGGTGGCCCCAGAGGGTTTTCATTACTGGCCAGTTTGACAATATCCTCAACCTTCAAGCCCTGCTCCCTGGCAAGCTCCTCAATAGGCTTGCCTGCTTGATAAGGACTCATTCCTCTTACTCCGGGTACCGCCAGCTGCAGAAAATCACAGGACATAATTTGACCTTCAGTTGGGTTATTAAACTTGAAAACGGGCTCACTCACTTAAGACAATGAAAAAGCCATTTCCAACTCGTGGCAATTTTTATTGATTATGGAAAATTTCAGCGGTTATACGCTTGCCGGGCAAATACAGCCTGAAAATGTTGTTATCAGCTTCAACTATTGTCAAGAAGATAATCCCGAGGGGAATTTAAGTACTGACGACAAAGACAAATACAGTCGCTGGTTATAGATAAGCTCCCATGAGAGGCTTATAAAGATAGGCTTTCAGCATCGGACCCAGCGGCAGATCCTGCACCGATTCTGACAACGGTTGTCCGGTATTTTTCCGGTGTTTAACCAGGCGCGAGCGAATAGCGGTACGGGTGCAGGCCTGGAGTGATTGGGGCTGAAAACTAACCGGCTTATTATCCGAATCGATGCTGTCAAACCTGCCGACCGCTGCCATCAGTTCGTCCATTTTGTCAATTCTGCCCATAGCCAAATGCAACGGTGTTCTCCTATTCCAATCTAGCGCCTTACAGTTGGCACCCTCAGCCACCAATACTTGTACTTTCTTGCCCGAACCACTAAATACTGCTTCATGCAGCGGGGTGTATTGTGTAGTTCTTTCCCTGGCTTCAAGATTGGCCCCCTCGGACAAAAGTACCTCCATATACCGCAAGTCGGAGCACTTAGAGATAGCCGCAAGATGCAATGGTGTCCGTTGAAATTCATCACCAGCCTCAATATTGGCACCTGCCAACAGAAGCGCCCTGGCCGCCTCCAGTCTGTCATGATGTGTAATCGCACACATTAGTGGCGTTGCTTTATCATTATCCTTGGCCTCAATATCGGCTCCCCAAGCCAGCAGCTCGTTCACAATCTCACGGCTACGCGCTTTGTGCAACGGAGTTTGACCATAACAATCGCGGGCATTAAGGCAGGCATCTGCAGCCAGAAGAACGTTGAGAACGTCCGGGTTTTCCGACATTACCGCAAGAAATAGCGGGGTTTTGCCAGACCAGTCCCTGGCCTCAATATCAGCCCCCTGTTCCAACAACGCCTTCACCGATCCCGGGTCGCCATTCCCAGCTGCCTTGAGCAGCTTTTTGTCCTCCGGGGACAGTTCGTCTGCTGCGCCAAACAGAGCATTTGTAACGACTCTCAACAGTGTAATCATAACGACTTCCACATCGTCCAGTGTTTGGTTAACGCCGGGACAAGACTGCTTTCTGGATCGTCAGCTCTTTAAATGATGACGAATGAACTTTTTTTCTGTCCGATCATCTAAGTTAGTCGTACGGCTTTTCCAGTGCTAATTCCCCAAGCCAGGCATAACAATTTAATGCAGGTAACTATTCAGCACCCAGTAAAGGCATATTACTGTAATTCTGAACAGCTCTAAGAAGTGACTGGTATATATCCTTACCCTGTTTTTTGGCAGACGACAAATAGCTCCGAATCCGTGCAAACATAGAACCTCCGTCCGCACTCCTAAAGCAGCCTGAG
>NZ_PJPV01000198.1 GCF_002864045.1 Endozoicomonas acroporae | reverse complement strand
GCGAAACTGGTGGACAGCGGGCTGGAGAAAACACCAGAGCTCAAATATGCTGTGGCCACGCTGTTGCCCCAGGTGAATGCACAGAAAGACCAATTTATTCCCCAGCATATCGCCAACCTGCTGTGGGCCATGGCGAAACTGGTGGACAACGGGCAGGAGCGAACACCAGAGATCAACGAGGCCGTGGCCGCACTGTTGCCCCACGTGAATGCACAGAAAGACCAATTTATTCCCCAGCATATCGCCAACCTGCTGTGGGCCATGGCAAAACTGGTGGACAACGGGTACGAACAGACACCAGAGTTCAACGAAGCGGTGGCTGCGCTGTTGACCTGCGTGATCGTACAAAAAGCTAACTTTAACCCACAGGAAATCGCCAACCTGCTGTGGGCCATTGCAAAACTGGGTGAACTCGTTGAGCTGAACGTGGTTACCTCTACGTTCGAATCGCTTGTCTATCGAATCAGTACAAACCCTCAGTTTTCTCAGCAGGAGATATTGATGTCTCTCTGGGCCGTAATGGTATGCTGTGCCAGGTTGTCTCTAGATTCCAATGCCAATAAAAGTAACGTGTTTGAAAAGCACATGGATGACCTGTTCACTCGTCTGGAAAATACATCGCCAGACAATGGAGAGGAACAATCCATCATTACCATGGCTGCAAGTTGGCTTGGCAGAGCCTGTCCGGTCGTTCGCCATTACCACACAAACATTTCAAAAACCCAGGTCGACTTCCGCGATCAACTCGAATTATCTATTCCATCTCTGAAGATTGAAGAAGAAAAGAGTCTGAACTCATTACCTCCGGTTGACCTGCTACTGCCAGATCACAACATGGTGATTGAAGTGCAGGGCCCTTCTCATTACGTGGGTGGTGATTTCAACACCAGGAATGGTTCAACTCTGCTGAAAATCGCACTGCTGCAAAAAGCAGGATTTGAGGTCATTGAAATCCCGGCTAACCAGCTTTTGAACAACGATTTAATGAAACCATACATTGATCAAATAAAGATCAGGATAGGCATCCCGCCACAGGCTCATGACTCTGTATCACTTAAAAGAAGGTGGGCAGGTACTGCATACATTACTGGTGAAGAACATTTAGCAGAGCAAACCAACCCGGCAAAGAGGAAGAAAACAAGCAGCCAGTAACCGCCTTCCTCCCATCATGACTCAAGTAAACTTTTCCGCACAATGAACTTCTGAGCAGAACAGCAGTCTGCTTTTTATATTTTCATGAATTAATGAAATATAATTATGAATAGAAGTTCTGCTGGTATCAGTGGCAAATACGCAAGATCAGGTAATGATGACAACCAACCGAATGACCATGCCGCTTCCAGGCATGGGCGATATAGACAAGCCACAGTCAGACAGTGGGATAATACCCCTCGCACAACCCCGGGACGTAATAAATTTTACCATTCTTCTGCCGCAGGCCCTTCTCAATATCTACTGCGCCGTTCAGTAAACCCTGCTCAAAATTTTCATGCCCTCATCAAACCGGAAATAATGGCTGGTCTGGTGAGTAAATCGGAACGTTTCGGTCATCGCTATGATGGGAGAAATCACGGTCAGTATGCCAGTTCAATCAAAAAATACTCATCAGCTGCTCAAAGACCGTTAAATCGAACAGAACAAAGCCAGCTGATGCGCTTGCTGCAAAATTTTACCGTAACACGGAGCTGGAATTGGCGAAGCCTGACGACAACACTTCACTCATTTACTTCAGCGGGTGTTTTTACCCCTTATAAACCCATGGATGAGCGTGTTCAGCTCACTCAAGTTGCCTTATTGTCGACCCTACTTGATGCAATAATATTTAACTGCAACCAAAAACCGGAAGCCCGTGATATTGGTGCTCAGGAAATCGCTAACCTGCTGTGGGCCATGGCGAAACTGGTGGACAACGGGCAGGAGCAGACGCCAGAGCTCAACGAGGCCGTGGCCGTGTTGTTGCCCCATGTGAACGCACAGAAAAAACAATTGATTCCTCAGGGAATCGCCAACCTGTTGTGGGCCATGGCGAAACTGGTGGACAACGGGCAGGAGCGGACACCAGGGCTCAAAGAGGCTGTGGCCACCCTGCTGCCCCTACTGAATGCAAAGAGAGACCAATTTAACGCCCAGGATATTGCCAACCTGCTGTGGGCCATGGCGAAACTGGTGGACAACGGACAAGAGCAAACACCAGAGTTCAAAGAGGCCGTGTCTGCGCTGTTGCCCCGCGTGAACGCACAGAAAGCTGACTTTAAACCACAGGAAATCACTAGCCTGCTGTGGTCCATGGCGAAACTGATGAACAACGATCGGAAGTGGGTAACAGGGCTCAAAGAGACTGTGGCCGTGTTGTTGCCCCACGTGAACGCACAGAACAACCAATTTAATGCCCAGGAAATCTCCAACCAGCTGTGGGCCATGGCGAAACTGGTGGACAAAGGGCAGGAGCGGACATCAGGTCTCAACGAGGCCGTGGCCGTGCTGTTGCCCCACGTGAACGTACAAAAAGCGAACTTTAAACCACAGGGTATCGTGAACCTGCTGTGGGCCATGGCGAAACTGGTGGACAACGGGCAGGAGCGGACACCAGAGTTCAACAAAGCCCTGGGCGCGCTGTTGCCCCTCGTGAACGCAAAGAAAGACTGGTTTATTCCTCAGCATATCGTCAACCTGCTGTGGGCCATGGCAAAACTGGAGGACAACGGGCTGGAGCGGACACCAGATTTCAACGAGGCTGTAGTCGCGCTGCTGCCCCTCGTAAACGCACAGAAAGACCAGTTAAGTCCTCAGCATATCGCCAACCTGCTGTGGGCCATGGCAAAACTGGAGGACAATGGGCAGGACCGGACACCAGGGCTCAAAGAGGCCCTGGCCGTGCTGTTGCCCCACGTGAACGCACAGAAAGCTGACTTTAAACCTCAGGAAATCACCAACCTGCTGTGGGCCATGGCGAAACTGGTGGACAACTGCTACGAGCAGACACCAGAGTTCAACGAAGCCGTAGCTGCGCTGTTGCCCTCCGTGACCGCACTAAAAGCCAACTTTAATCCACAGCATATCGCTAACCTGCTGTGGGCCATGGCCAAACTGGTAGATAACGGGCAGGAGCAAACACCAGAGTTCAAAAAGGCCGTGGCCGCACTGTTGCCCCTCGTCAACGCACAGAAAGGCCAATTTACTGCCCAGGGCATCGCCAACCTGCTACAAGCCATGGCGAAACTGGTAGATAACGGGCAGGAACAAACACCAGAGCTCAACGAGACCATGGCCGCCCTGTTGCCCCGGGTGAACGCACAGAAAGACCAATTTATTCCTCAGCATATCGCTAACCTGCTCTGGGCCATGGCGAAACTGGTGGACAACGGGCAGAAGCAGACACCAGGACTCAACGAGGCCGTGGCGGCGCTGTTGCCCTTCGTGAACATACAAAAAGCTAACTTTAACCCACAGGAAATCGCCAACCTGCTTTGGGCCATGGCGAAACTGGTAGACAACGGGCAGGAGCAGACACCAGGGTTTAACGAGGCCGTGACCGCGCTGATGCCCCTCGTGAATGGACAAAAAGCTAACTTTAAACCGCAGGGTATCGCCAACCTGCTTTGGGCCATGGCGAAACTGATGGACAACGGGCTGGAGCGGTCGCCACGTCTCAAAGAGGCCTTGGCCGCCCTGTTGCCTTTTGTGAACGCACATAAAGCTAACTTTAATCCACAGGAAATCGCTAACCTGCTTTGGGCCATTGCGAAACTGGGTGAACTCGTTGAGCTGAACCTGGTTACCTCTACGTTCGAATCGCTTCTCTATCGAATCAGTACGAACCTTCAGTTTTCTCAGAAAGAGATATCGATGTCTCTCTGGGCATTAATGGTATGCTGTGCCAGGTTGTTTCTGGACTCCAATGCCAATAAAAATAACCTATTTGAAAAACACATGGATGACCTGTTCATTCGTCTGGAAAATACATCGCCAGATAATAGAGAGGATCAATCCGTCATTGCCATGGCTGCAAGTTGGCTTGGCAGAACCTGTTCGGTCGTCCGCCATTACCAGACAATCATTTCAAAAAACCAGGCCGACTTCCGTGATCAACTCAAATCAACTATTCCAGCTTTGAAGATCGAAGAGGAAAAGAGTCTGAACTCATTACCTCCGGTTGACCTGCTTCTGCCAGATCACAACATAGTGATCGAAATTCAGGGACCCTTTCATTACGTGGGTGGTGATTTCAATACCAGGAACGGTTCGACTCTGCTGAAAATCGCACTGTTGCAAAAATCCGGATTTGAGGTCATTGAAATTCCGGGTAACATGCTCTTGAGTCAGGATTTAATAAAAC
>NZ_PJPV01000197.1 GCF_002864045.1 Endozoicomonas acroporae | reverse complement strand
CATGGCCGCCCTGTTGACTCACGTGAACCTACAGAAAGACCAATTCAAGGCCCAGGGTATCGCCAACCTGCTGTGGGCTCTGGCGAAACTGGTGGACAACGGGGAGTGGACACCAGAGCTCAAAGAAGCTGTAGCCGCGCTGTTGCCCCATGTGAACGCACAGAAAGACCAATTTACTCCTCAGCACATCGCCAACCTGCTGTGGGCCATAGCGAAACTGTCGGACAACGGGCAGAAGCGGACACCAGAGCTCAACGAGGCCTTAACCGTGCTGCTGCCCCACGTGAACGTACAGAAAGACCAATTTATTCCTCAGGGTATCGCCAACCTGCTGTGGGCCATAGCGAAACTGGTGGACAACGGCCAGGAACAGACACCAGAGCTCAACCAGGCCGTGGCCGCTTTGTTACCCCGGGTGAACTTACAGAAAACTAACTGTAACCCTCAGGAGATCACCAACCTGCTGTGGGCCATGGCGAAACTGTTGGACAGCGGGCAGGAACGGACACCAGGGCTCAACGAGGCCATGGCTGCGCTGTTGCCCCATGTGAACGCACAGAAAGACCTGTTTAATGCCCAGGCCATTGTCAACCTGCTGTGGGCCATGGCGAAACTGGTGGACAACGGGTTGGAGCGGACACCAGGGCTCAAAGAGGCCGTGGCCGCCCTGTTGCCCATCGTGAACGCACAGAAAAACCAGCTTAATGCCCAGGGAATCGCCAACCTGCTGTGGGCCATGGCGAAACTGGTGGACAACGGGCTGGCGCGGACACCAGGGCTCAAAGAGGCGGTGGTTGCGCTGTTACCCCATGTGAACGCACAGAAAGGCCAATTTACTGCCCAGGGTATCGCCAACCTGCTGTGGGCCATAGCGAAACTGGTGGGCAACGGGCAGAAGCAGACACCGGGGCTCAACGATGCCCTGGTCGCGCTGTTGCCCCGGGTGAACGCACAGAAAACCCAATTTCATGCCCAGGTTATCGCCAACCTGCTGTGGGCCATGGCGAAACTGGTGGACAACGGGCAGGAGCGGACACCAGCACTCAACGAGGTCGTGGCCGCGCTATTGCCCCAGGTGATCGCACAGAAAGCTAACTTTAAACCACAGGAAATCACCAACCTGCTGTGGGCCATGGCGAAACTGGTGGACAACGGGCAGGAGCGGACACCAGAGCTCAACGAGGCCATGGCCGCGTTGTTGCCCCACGTGAGCGCACAGAAAGCCAGCTTTACACCACAGGGTATAACCAATCTGCTGTGGGCCATGGCGAAACTGGTGGACAACGGGCAGGAGTCGACACCAGAGTTCAAC
>NZ_PJPV01000196.1 GCF_002864045.1 Endozoicomonas acroporae | reverse complement strand
TCTTTCTGTAGGTTCACGTGAGTCAACAGGGCGGCCATGGCCTCTTTGAACTCTGGTGTCTGCTTCTGCCCGTTGTCCACCAGTTTCGCCATCGCCCACAGCAGGTTGGCGATTCCCCGGGCATCAATATTCCGGGCTTCCGGTTTTTGGTTGCAGTTAAATATTATTGCATCAAGCAGAGTTGACAATAAGGCAGCTTGAGTCAGCTGAACACGCTCATGCATGGGTTTATAAGGGGTAAAAACACCCGCTGACGTAAATGAATGAAGTGTTGTCGTCAGGCTTCGCCAGTTCCAGCTCCGTGTTGGGGTAAAGTTTTGCAGCATACATATCAGCTGGCTCTGTTCCGCCCGGTTTAACGGTCTTTTAGCACCTGACGTGTATTTTCTAATTGAAAGGGCATATTGACTGTGATTTTTTCCATTATAGCGATGACCAAAACGATCCGATTTACTCAACAGATCAGCCATTATTTCCTGTTTGATGAGGGCATTAAAATCTTGAGCAGGGTTTACTGAACGGTACTGTAGATGTTGAGAAGAGCTGGCTCCAGAAGAATGGTAAAATTCATGGCGACCCGGCGCAGTGCGGGGGGGATTATCCCATGGTCTGACTGTGGCATGCCTGTATCGTCCACGCCCTGAAGAAGGGGCATGCCCAGCTATTCCCGACGATTACACGACAATACCATAGCAGGTGTCGTAACCACTGATACCATCAGATATTCAAACAAAAAGAAAATCTTCAGCTACTTCATGAGAATATAAAAAACAGACTGCGGTTCTGTTCAGAAGTTCA
>NZ_PJPV01000195.1 GCF_002864045.1 Endozoicomonas acroporae | reverse complement strand
CGACCTCCCCCTGTGTCAGCATAGTTGTCGCCTCTCCTGAAATTAGAAATCTCAACAGGGGGCGGTCATGAGTAATCAATGGCCCGCTATTCAGAAGAGTTCAAAGAGTCCATCATTCAGAAGATGATGCCACCCAATAATGTGCCAGTTTCGCAGTTGGTACGTGAGACTGGTATCTCTGATGTGACCCTGTACACTTGGCGAAAGAAAGCAGTATCTAAAGGAGTGCCTGTGCCGGGCGACGGAAAGAATCCAGATCAATGGACACCTGAAAACAAGTTAGCTGTGATCATTGAAACGGCTGCGTTGAATCAAACTGAAATGGCTGAATACTGTCGTAAGAAAGGCCTGTTTGCTGAACAGATCCAGCAGTGGAAAGCCGCCTTTATTAGCAGCGCTTCTGTCCAGCCTGACAGCCAGCCAAGGCAGCGCAAGGTACTGTCTGATGAACAGAAAAAAGACAAGCAAACCATCAAGAAGCTTGAGCGTGAACTCAATCGCAAGGACAAGGC
>NZ_PJPV01000194.1 GCF_002864045.1 Endozoicomonas acroporae | reverse complement strand
CCGGATGAGGGGAGACTCTCAAGTCCGGTTCTGTGAGCGCCTGAGGGGGAGGTTCCCTTGGGCGACTCGACAGGCACGGAGACAAGATAAAGTTTTACCTCTGTGTCTCCGTGCCTCCGTGGCAAATCTTTCATACCAGAGGGTGACGAACAATCGTCATGAGTATTTGTGTGGGTGCGAGTTCGGCAGAGATTTATTGTCCATCGCTATGGCGCAGGGCGGTATATGACTGGAGAGCCTTCCGGTGGTTTTTCAAGGCAAAAAAAACGGGGTGGAAACCACCCCGTTCAGTTCAGTATCAACCCTTATTACAGGTTGCTTTCTTCAGTGCGAACCTGTGGAGCTTCCTGAGTTTCGCTTTCTGGCTCAACAGGCAGTTCGATCTGCTGAGTCTGGCGCTTGGCCCTGGGGTCGTTGTGTGCACGGCTGCGGCGACGACGCGGCCTTTCAACGGTTTCATCATCAGAAGTTGCTTCAGCTTCGCTGACTTTAACCTCTGCTGTCTGGTCACGCTCAGCTGCTTGTGGTGCTTCTGCTGCTTTGCTCTCAGGCGCTAAAGGTTGTGGTGCCGGGGCAGCCTCAGCGGGCTTCTCCTGTTGACTTTCATGAACAACTGCCTTGTCTTCATCAGACTGATTTAATGCCTGCTTCAGCATCTCTTCAGCTTCATTGGCGGTCATGGTCGGCTTAGGCTCGACAGCCTCTGCTTCAGCTTTCGCTTCGGCTGGTTTCTCGAAAGCGGGTGGCATGGTTGCAAACGCCGGCTTGTCGAGATTATGGGAAGCGGCAACGGCTTTTGCCATTTCTGTCATCTGAGGGCGTGGGGTTACCTTCTCCCGCTCAACGGCTGTTGCTTCTGCTGTGGCAACGGGCAGGTCGGCCTGGCGTTCTTGAGTACTGGTCTCAACGGAGGCTTGTTCTGCTTTTTCCGGTTGCGCTTCAGAGTCTCCGGCTGTTGCAACCTTAAGCTCAACTGTCGGCTCTTTATCGACAGAAGGCTGTTGATTGGCTGGTGAGTTGCTCTCAGCAGGGATTTCCGGTTCGCTGACTTCCTCAGGCGCAGACTGCTGAGTTTCCCTGAGACGGCGAGGGTCATTCTTCACTCTTCTGGAGCGACGAGGTCTCACTTCTTCCGGTGCTTCAGGTGTGTTGGCAACGGCTTGCTCTTCGACAGGAGCCTTGCGGGTTTCCTCTACCTTGTCCATTGGCATGGCTGAAGCTACGGCAGCTTCCGGGGCAGTTACAGCAGCTTTGCTGCTTTCCAGCTCGGGCTTCTCAATGCTGGCAAATGACTCTTTTTTGTCAGCACGCTTTTCCTGTGGAATGCTTTCCTGTGCGACAGTTTCATGAACAGCAGGGGCATTT
Organism: Endozoicomonas acroporae; assembly: GCF_002864045.1. GTDB lineage: Bacteria > Pseudomonadota > Gammaproteobacteria > Pseudomonadales > Endozoicomonadaceae > Endozoicomonas > Endozoicomonas acroporae. Next base: position 31,034 of record NZ_PJPV01000194.1, on the reverse strand, counting down.
ACTGCCCCTTTAGCGCTTTCAGGCAGCAGTGGCTGTAATTGCGGTTCATTCTGCTGCTGGCGCTGAGACTGACGGTTGTTGCGACGACGGGGCGCAGAGTTCGGGCGGCGTCGACGATCACCGGAGCCCTGTTCTGGTTCCTGGTCCTGGCGGCGTTCCTGTCTGGGTTCCCGTTGTTCCGCTACTTCCGGCTTGTCACGCTGGCGTCTTTCCTGCCTTTCAAAGCGGTTTTCCTGGCTGCCGGAGCGGTTGTCTGAACGGTCCTGCTGACTCTTTTTGCGCTCTTTCTGAAGACGGTTGCTGTCCTGCCTGTCGCGGCGCTGGGAATCAGTTCGGGTCTTTTTCCTGTTCTGGCCAGCTTGACTGTCACGACGCGCCGGTTGACGTTGCGGGGTGGGTTTGTCCTGGCCAGCGGATTTGTCGTCATCATTTTCCGGGTTGAAGAGGCTGCCGATGGACTTCAGCAGGCTGCCAATAAATCCGGGTTTTGCTTCAGGCGCTTTAATGACTGGTGCAGGCTGTGCCGGGGCAACATTGCGCACGGCGGCCTGTTGTCTGGGCTGAGGCCTGGTGGCTGTGGTCAGCTCTTCCGGGCTGGCGTCTTCGCCCTCAAGGATGATTTCGTAGCTGCTCTCACGATCCTGGAGATTGTCGTCACGGAGGCGCTGGACATCGTAATGGGGAGTTTCCAGATTGGCATTTGGAATGACGATGATGCGGGCATCATGACGCTTCTCGATCTTGGCGATCATTTTGCGCTTTTCATTCAGCAGAAATGCCGCCACCGGTACAGGAACCTGAGCGCGAATCTCGGACGTCTTGTCCTTCATGGCCTCTTCTTCCATCAGGCGCAGAATAGACAGGGCCAGAGACTCAATATCCCGAATCGTGCCCTGGCCTGAGCAACGAGGGCAGACCACGCCACTGGTTTCACCCAGAGATGGGCGCAGACGCTGACGGGACATTTCCAGCAGGCCAAAGCGGGAGATGCGGCTGGTTTGAACGCGGGCACGATCAACCGACAGCGCCTGACGAATGCGGTTCTCTACTTCACGCTGATTCCGGTTGCTGCCCATATCGATGAAGTCGATAACAATCAGGCCGCCAATATCACGCAGGCGCAGCTGTCGGGCAATCTCATCCGCCGCTTCGAGGTTGGTGTTGTAGGCGGTTTCTTCGATATCGCCACCACGGGTTGCACGGGCGGAGTTGATATCAATGGATACCAGGGCTTCTGTTGGATCAATAACAATGGAGCCGCCGGATGGCAGTTTGACTTCACGCTGGAAGGCGGTCTCGATCTGGCTTTCAATCTGGAAGCGGTTGAACAGGGGGACGCTGTCTTTGTACAGCTTGATCTTGTTCTGGTACTGGGGCATGACCTGTTTAACAAAATCCAGGGCTTCTTGATAAACCTGGGTTTTGTCGATCAATACTTCACCAACATCCTGGCGCAGGTAGTCGCGGATAGCGCGGATAATGACATTGCTTTCCTGGTAGATCAAAAATGGTGCGGGATTTTTATCGGCAGCATCTTTGATGGAGTTCCAGAGCTGCAGGAGATAGTCCAGATCCCACTGGAGGTCTTCTGTTGAACGGCCAAGGCCGGCTGTGCGAACGATGACACCCATTTCGGCAGGGATGTCCAGCTTGCTCATGGCCTCACGCAGTTCAGCGCGCTCATCGCCTTCAATACGGCGTGAGATGCCACCGGCCCGTGGGTTGTTGGGCATCAGCACCAGGTAGCGGCCAGCCAGGCTGACCAGTGTGGTCAGGGCGGCACCTTTGTTGCCACGCTCTTCCTTATCGACCTGAACGATAACCTCGGTGCCTTCCTTGATGACATCCTTAATGTTGGGACGACCACCAGTATGGCCGACGAAGTATTCCCGGGAGATCTCTTTTAAAGGCAGGAAGCCGTGTCGCTCTGCCCCAAAGTCCACAAACGCGGCTTCCAGGCTGGGCTCAACACGGGTGATTTTTGCTTTGTAGATGTTGGCTTTCTTCTGTTCGCGGGCTCCGGATTCGATATCCAGATCGAACAGGCGCTGCCCATCGACGAGTGCAACCCTCAGCTCTTCTTGCTGGGTTGCATTGATCAACATTCTCTTCATAGAGTACCAAATTGCTAATGGCTACCCTAAGCAGATGTTGGTGGCGAAAAGTTGTTCGTGACATTCGGTAAATCCAGCGCATTCATTGGTTTGACGGGCAATCCATCGTCTTTCCGGAAGCGCCCGGCCTGCCACCTGACGTATTCTTGGTGGCTGGCAGTGCAACTGGTTTCCTTCAGCTTCTGTACAAACTCTCCGGTGCTACCCGAGTGTACACAGGCCAACAACCGCAGGAGAGCGGTGTGGTCGGTGGTAACCAACTATCAGACTTACAGCCGGGCTTATTCAAGGGTAAGGCTGTAACGATATAGCAATCTGCATCCGTATGTTGACCGGATGCATAGTGGGGAGATGCGTTGATCGGGCGCTTCTGGCTGGTTGTGGATACGTTTACAGGTATCACTGAGCCTGTCACTAGCATATGACCCGTCCGCTGTTCTTCATCCCTGGTATCGGGAGCGCAACCTCTGTTCTTGGGTGGCACTGTTTATCTATCACGGCTGTGGCCGTGGTCTTTAATCGTTCAGCACCATGGCAGGAACTCATGCCCTCAGGGAGGGATGCAACTGGTTCATCTGCCATGATGTCTGCCTGAGCGGCTATTCCCGGAGTTACCTGGCCCGGACTTGTTCATCGGGTAAACGTAGCTCCGGTTTATTTTCGGCCCGGTTAGCGGAATTTAAGTGATGCTATCCCTTTCGGGTCATGCTCAGACTTCGTAAATCGAACTGCCTCTTCGGATAGTTACAAGGCAGTGCCACAACTATATCAGTAATCTGTAAGTGCTTCAAATGACACAAAGCTGATAACATTACCTGAAAGAAAATCGCGGTAATCCCTGAAAGTCTTTTTATCTCAACCGGTTAAGGTAGAGCTTCCGGGGCTGCAACTTGGCATAAACAGATATGTGGTTAGACGATTGAAACAAGCAAGCGTTAACTTTATTACCATTGATGAGGATGCGGCTGGTCAGCGTGTTGATAATTTTCTGTTGCGGGTTCTTAAAGGGGTGCCCAAGACCAGGGTGTATCGTATCGTTCGCAAGGGTGAGGTGCGGGTCAATAAAAAGCGGGTAAGCGCAGATTATCGCCTTGAATTGAACGATGTTGTTCGTATTCCTCCGGTCAGAGTGACCGAAAGGGAGGCTCCCGTAAGGCCCGCTGACAGCGTGATCGCTCAATTGGAAAAAGCGGTACTATATGAAGATGATCTGCTGCTGATTATCAACAAACCGTCCGGGCTTGCTGTGCATGGCGGGAGTGGTCTGTCTTATGGCGTGATTGAAGCACTTCGCCAGCTACGGCCGGATAACCGCACGCTGGAACTGGTGCATCGCCTGGACCGGGACACCTCGGGTTGTCTGGTGATTGCCAAGCGCCGCAGTATGCTGCGTCATCTGCATAACCAGTTGCAGCAGAAAGAAAAAGTTGAAAAGCTGTATCATGCGCTGGTGGTGGGTAAGTGGCCAGCGAGAAAGCAGCTGGTCAATGCGCCGCTGCTGAAGAACGTGCTGCAGTCAGGAGAGCGGATGGTCCGGGTGCATGTGGATGGCAAAAAATCCCGAACGGCGTTTCGAGTACTGAACCGTTTTCCAAATATGACCCTGGTTGAGGCTTACCCCATCACAGGGCGGACCCATCAGATTCGGGTTCACTGTCTGCACGCGGGGCATCCCATTGCCGGGGATGAAAAATACGGTACGGATTCAGACAATCAGTCCCATAAGCAGTTTGGTCTTAAAAGGCTGTTCCTGCATGCCGCCAGTATCGAATTTGACCTGCTGGATGGTAAGCGCCTGAAGGTTGAAGCGCCTTTGCCGGACGAACTGGCTGAGGTGTTGTCAGCTTTGCAACTGGATGTCGGATCAAAGAATTGATAAATATGCACAGATCGTTTTTGAGTGAACCTGTTAAGGGGTGATTATGCAAGACAAGTGGCAGGAGTCCTCGTCTGAGGCGCAGGATAACCTGGACAGTAATCGAGCCTGGGATCTGGTGGATGCCCTGGCCAAAGGCGCGCTGCTGGAGCAGCAACGTTCCCGGCGATGGGGTATATTTTTTAAACTGCTGACCTTTGGCTGGTTGTTTTTCTCCGTTGCTGTCATTTATAACGCGACCAATATCAATGATGTAGTGATCAGTGATGGCTCCAGTGAGCATACGGCGCTGGTGCAGATTGATGGCCAGATTGGTGGTGGCGATGTGAATGCAGATGTCGTGGTGTCGGGATTACGCTCAGCCTTTGAGGATCCGGGCACTAAAGCGGTGATTTTGCGAATTAACAGCCCGGGTGGTAGCCCTGTCCAATCTGGCTATATCTATGATGAAATTCTCAGGCTGCGCGAACTGCACAAGGATACGCCTCTTTACGCGGTCATTATGGATATTGGTGCGTCTGGCGGCTACTACATTGCCGCTGCCGCTGATGAAATTTACGCTGACAAGGCCAGCCTGGTAGGGTCTATCGGCGTTATTTCCTCTGGTTTCGGTTTTGTCGGGGCGATGGAGAAGCTGGGGGTTACCCGCAGAACCTATACCTCCGGTGAAAATAAGGCATTCCTTGATCCATTCCAGTCCGTGGACCGTGAAGCTGCGGTCGAATGGCAAGCGTCGCTGGATACTATTCACCAGCAGTTTATTGATGCGGTAAAAACCGGGCGGGGTGATCGACTGGCTGATCGGTCGGATATCTTTTCAGGCATGATCTGGTCTGGTGAACAGGCCAAAACACTGGGTCTGATTGATGGTCTGGGCAGTGCCGGTTATGTGGCCCGTGAAGTGGTGGGTGAAGAGGATATTGTTGATTACACCTTCCGCCTTTCACCGCTGGAAAAATTTGCCCGGGATTTTGGGGCTGGTGTCAGCGCCACCCTGGTGGAAGCCCTGGGTGATGGTTTTCAGTTAATGTAATTGAATGGCCAGGTCTTCTCTGCAAGACCTGGTACCTAAACTATCTGCCCAAAGGGTAAACTCCTTCGTTCATCAGCATGGTGGTCAGGGTGATCAGTGGCAGTCCAACCAGGCTGTCAGGATCATCGCCAGCCATTTTCTCGAACAGGGTTATGCCCAGTCCTTCACATTTGAAGCTGCCAGCGCAGTCCAGCGGACTCTCTGCATCTATATAGGTGGCAATCTGCGTGCTGGACAGTGTTCGGAACCAGACGGTGTAATCCACACAGGTCAGCTGATGCTCTGCTGTAGAGGTGTTCAGCAGGCAAAGTCCGGTGTGGAAAACCACCTGTCTGCTGCTGCAGCTGGACAGCTGTTGAATGGCTTGTTCCCGGGTTCCGGGTTTGCCCAGAATTCTATTGTCCAGTGCGGCGGTTTGGTCGGAGGCAATAATCAGGGTGTCCGGATACTGATCGGCCAGTATCAGGGCCTTTTCCCGGGAAAGCCTGATGGCCAGCTCCCTGGCGCTCTCTCCGGGTTCAGGGGTTTCGTCAATGTCCGGAGAGGCCTGGCTGAACGTCAGGTTGAGTTGTTCAAGCAGTCTTTTTCGATAGGGTGAGCCTGAGGCTAGCAATATATTCATCGTTTTATGTTGTGCCGGTGGTGCGGGCAAAGGGTGCGGATAGTCGAGCACAGTATGCATGGTTACGAATTTTTGTAAAACCCGCCTGCGCCATCCGGCAGCAGGTTGTGAAAAATACAGTCTTCAGGCATGTTATTCATGAAATAGTTGAAATTCTGATAAACCTCGCCCGAAAAGGATGTTTGACAGCAAAGGGGCATCGCCCTATGATTGCGCGCTTATGTTATCAGGCCAATTACCAAAAACCGTTGATCCGCGGAAACTCGCGCGTCAGGGGTTACAGTTTGAAGGTTCGCTGGCGCTTAAACAGTTTGATCGACTGGTGGCCAGTCTCGCTGACGATCAGGGCGAGGTGAAGGTCTTTCTTCATTTCTATATGAGCGAAGATCACCGAGTGGTTCTTGAGGGGCATGTTGAGGCGAATCTTAAAATGATTTGTCAGCGCTGCCTTGATGTAGCAGAACTTCCCGTGCGTTCAGACCTCAACCTGATGGGTGTATTGACCGATGAGCAGGCCCGGTCCCTGCCAGAGGGTTATGAACCCCTGATGCTCCAGGAGGAGCCGATGGAGTTAGTGCCCCTGCTGGAGGAAGAGCTTCTGTTGAGCCTTCCTATCGTGGCTTATCATCCGCCTGAAGCCTGCCAGGTTCAGCAGAACTTTACTACTGAATCTGATGAAGAGGCTGAGGCTTCCGCTGCCCGGGCAGAGGAAGAGAAAAAGCGTCGTAACCCGTTCAGTGTTCTGGCTAGTCTGAAAGCTGATCAGGATAAAAGTACTACCGAACCCAAATAGAGTTCCAGGCAAAGAATTTAGGAGAGTTGACACATGGCTGTTCAGCAAAACCGTAAAACCCGTTCCAAGCGTGACATGCGCCGTTCCCACGACAGTCTGACTGCTGCTCAGCTGTCTGTTGATGCGACTTCCGGCGAAACTCATCGTCGTCATCACATGACCGCTGACGGCTTCTACCGTGGCCGCAAAGTGCTTGAAGGTAAAGTCGGCGAGTGAGTCGTTGCATGCCAGGACGGTCAGCAGCTCCAGGAAGGAGAATAGCGCTTGATGTTATGAGCGGGGACGAAAGTCCCCGTTCTCGTATCCGGGCTGCCCTCCGAGCCTTGGATGCTTATCCGGATCTTCATCTTTCCCTGGTAGGTGATCAGCAACTGATTACCGGTCACCTCTCTTCTATTGCTTTCGATCAGTCCCGCCTTACGGTTATTCATGCTGGTAAGACCATTGGCATGGATGAAAAACCCTCTTTTGCCCTGAGATCCAAAGAAGATAGCTCCATGTGGGTTGCCCTTGAGCAGGTGGCTGATGGCCGTGCGGCTGCCTGTGTCAGCTCGGGGAATACGGGTGCCCTGATGGCCATGGGGCGATTTGCCCTGAAAACCTTTGTGGGGATTGACCGTCCCGCCATTGCCGGAGCCATTCCCTGTGCCGGTGGCAGTGTTCTGCTGCTGGATATGGGTGCTAATGTTGACTGTTCAGCCAACAGTCTTTACCAGTTTGCTGTGATGGGTTCTTTGCTGGCCGCCACTGTCAGGGGTATCAATGCTCCGAGGATAGGGTTGCTGAACGTCGGTACTGAGGATATCAAAGGGAATGAGCAGGTAAAGCTGGCAAATCGTCTATTGAAAGACGATGTTCGTCTGAACTACATCGGCTATATCGAAGGGAATGATGTGTTTGCCGGTGGCGCGGATGTGGTGGTCTGCGACGGTTTTGTTGGCAATATTGCCCTGAAAACCGGAGAGGGGGTTGCCGGTTTAATCCGTGACAGCCTGGTTGCCGCTTTTCAGCAGACGCTTTGGCGCCGGTTTCTCTCTCTGCTGATTGCGCCGGTCATGCGCAAAATCTATAAAAGCATTGATCCGGTAGTATACAACGGTGCCAGTTTTCTCGGGCTGCAGGGGATTGTGGTCAAAAGTCACGGACATTCTGATGAAGAAGGTTTTTTTCGGGCTATCGGCGAGGCCGTCAGGGAAGTGGATAGTGATGTTCCCGGGCGGTTGGCAGAAGAAATAGAATTAATGCTGGGAGGGGAGTAAGGGTTAATGATGATTGAAAGTCATCCCTGGAAGATATGATCCGGAATAGCAGGTGAACATACATTACCGGCCCCGGAATAACAACAGGGCTACTGCCTCAAAAACAGACTGTTGATTTCCGGGTCTGGTAGCTGGTCTCTTGCCTCGGTAAAACAGGTTGTATTTTTCGCTGATCGTTTCTGAGTGAATGTTCCGTAAAAATAAGTTGCCCTGCATAGATCATTGTGACTGCCTTACTGAACTTATTGCCAAGGCTTTACCGTTAATAATGATCAATTGCAACTCCAAGCCAGAGGCTATACGGGATTTGCAGGTAATGGTATCTATAATATTTTGTGGTAATTATTCTGTGCTTATAATCGTTTTTGGTTCTTTTTTGTTATTGGAAACATAAATTTACTTACCTTGTTGTCTATTTTTCCTATAATTGCCCCGGTTTTTTACTGGGAAGCGTATCTGGTCTCCGGGCTGACTGCATTAACCGGTGCGGTTGTACCGAGAGGTTCGCTTCGTATTCAATTGAATTTCAGGCCTCTCGGTAACAAGAGGGCCAGGCGAAAGAGCGGGTTGCAATGACGGATAAGCTTGCTTTTGTCTTTCCAGGACAAGGGTCCCAACAAGTTGGCATGATCGCTGACTATTTTTCAGAACCAGTGGTGCAGGCAGCGTTTGCTGAAGCCACCGGGGTGCTTGGTTTTGATCTCCTGAACATGGTTTCTGAGGGGCCTGCTGAGGCGCTGAATCAGACGGAGAATACCCAGCCTGCACTGCTGGTATCCAGCGTGGCTCTCTGGCGCCTCTGGTGTGAGCGTCAGGGGGAAGTGCCGTCGATGATGGCCGGGCACAGCCTGGGTGAATATTCGGCCCTGGTGTGTGCCGGTGCGATGAATTTTGCCGATGCCGTCAGTCTGGTTCGTCTGCGTGGACTGTTTATGCAGGAGGCGGTTGCCTCCGGTGCAGGAGCCATGGCTGCTATTATTGGCCTTGATGATGCAGATGTGGTGGCTGCCTGTGAGAAGGCGGCAGGTGATGAAGTGGTCGAGGCGGTCAATTTCAATGCCCCCGGTCAGGTGGTGATTGCCGGTCAGGTTGCCGCGGTTAAACGTGCCATTGAGTCTGCCAAAGCAGCGGGTGCCAAAAGGGCGATTGAGCTGCCAGTCAGTGTACCTTCCCATTGTGCCTTGATGAAGCCAGCAGCAGAGCGCCTTCACAAAGCGTTGGACGGTATTGAGTTGATCGAGCCGGTGATTCCGGTGGTGCAGAATGTTTCTGCTAATGTCTGTTCTGATCCGGCTCAGCTTAAGGCGAATCTGGTGGCGCAGCTGTACAGTCCGGTACGCTGGGTTGAATCTGTGGAAACCATGATGGCTGCTGGTGTTGGCCGGTTTGCTGAATGCGGCCCCGGTAAAGTACTGGCTGGACTGAATAAACGTATTGCACGACGTGCGCCCATTGCTACGCTGGAGTCTGCTGACGCTATGACTCAGATGCTGGCAGAAGCTAACCAATAAGGAACAGGCGGGAAATGACTGCTGAAAGAGAGCTGGAACGGTCCATTGCAGGAGATGGCCTGATGGGGAAGGTTGCCCTTGTTACCGGTGCCAGTCGTGGTATTGGCAAAGCCATAGCATCTGCCCTGGGGAAAGCCGGAGCCATCGTGATTGGCACGGCAACGTCTGAGTCCGGTGCGGCGGCCATTACTGACGCTTTGCAGGCGGAAGGTATTCAAGGTCAGGGCATGGCCCTGAACGTAACCTCAGCGGATGAATGTCAGGCGGTGCTCAAGGTGATCTGTGCAGAATATGGCGCACCGTTGATTCTGATCAACAATGCCGGTATTACCCGTGATAATATCCTGATGCGCATGAAGGAGGAGGAGTGGGATGACGTTATTGATACCAATCTCAGTTCCATCTTCCGGATGAGTAAGGCTGTCCTGCGTGGCATGACTAAAGCACGCTGGGGGCGGATAGTGAATATCAGCTCTGTCGTTGGTTCCATGGGTAACCAGGGGCAGGCAAATTACGCGGCAGCCAAGGCCGGTATTGAAGGCTTCACCAGAGCGATGGCCCGTGAAGTCGGTTCAAGAAGCATTACCGTGAACACCGTTGCTCCGGGCTTTATCGAAACCGATATGACCAGGGCGCTGCCTGAAGAGCAGCAGTCCTTCCTGCTTGGCCAGATTCCCCTGGCCCGGTTGGGGCAGCCGGAAGAAATTGCCGCTGCTGTTGCATTTCTGGTCAGTGAGCCTGCCGGGTATATCACTGGTGAGACCTTGCATGTCAATGGCGGCATGTACATGAATTAATCCTCCTTTGCCGGAACCTGTAGTAATGAGCAGGGCGAGGCGAACCCTGTTCTGATGGGTTGGGTTTTGGGGTTTTGTTAAATCTGTTGTCAATTTGCGTGGATAGTCACCGGTTTTCCATGAACTGGCTTGAAATTCCCATAATTGACCATATACACTAGTTCACCTGTAGCCTCAGGCTGCACCGAATATCGATAGGAGCACAACAAGGTATGAGCACCATTGAAGAGCGCGTTAAGAAGATTGTTTGCGAACAGCTTGGCGTGAAGGAAGACGAAGTCACTAACAGTGCGTCATTCGTAGAGGATCTTGGCGCGGACTCTCTGGATACTGTTGAGTTGGTGATGGCGTTGGAAGAGGAATTCGAAACCGAGATTCCTGATGAAGAGGCTGAGAAAATCACCACTGTTCAGGAAGCAATTGACTACGTTGTTGCACACTCCTGATTCTGCCTTGATTTGCACAACTGTATCTTTGTGACACGCTTTTTCGATACATATTCTTCAGCGAAAGTATCTCCAAAGTGTGTCACTCGAAAGCCGCATGACGATGGTCTGCGGCTTTTGTTGTTTATGGCAGCCTGCTGGCTATCGCGGTAAAAGCTGGCTGCGTGATGACATTAGGTAGTTGTCGTTTTTTCATAGTCAGGCTGTTGTGGCGATGCTTTGATGTAAATGACGGTTCATTAAATCTGTACGACAGGTCAGCAGGAGAGTCAGTCTTGTCGGAAGAAAAAAATACAGAATGGTTATCGCAGCGAATGCGTAGAAGGGTTGTTGTAACAGGCATGGGGGCAATAACCCCGGTGGGCAATAATGTCCATGATAGCTGGTCTGCTCTGTTGGCGGGGCGCAGTGGTATTGAGGCGATCTCCCACCTTGATACGGAAGGTTTCAGTGTATCTATCTGTGGCGCGGTTAAAGGTTTTGATCCTGACGGTGTTATCGATAAGAAAGATGCCCGTAAAATGGATGTCTTTATTCAATACGGTGTAGCCGCTGCTGCCGAGGCCATGGCTGACGCCGGTCTGGTCATTGATGATCACTGTGCGCACCGATATGGTGTGGCGATCGGCTCGGGTATTGGTGGTTTGACGTCTATTGAGCAGAACCACTCCACACTGCTGAACAGCGGCCCCCGTCGAATATCCCCATTTTTTATTCCCGCTGCCATCGTCAATATGGCGGCGGGCTGGGTTTCCATGAAATACAATCTTCAGGGACCCAACTTTGCCACCTCTACAGCCTGTGCTACCGGCAGCCATGCCATTGCCCTTGCCGCAAGAACCATTGCTTATGGTGATGCTGATCTGATGGTGGCGGGTGGTGCCGAAAAAGGTTCGTCTGCGCTGGGCATGACCGGTTTTGCCGCAGCCCGTGCGCTCTCTACCCGTAATCATGAGCCTGAAAAAGCCAGCCGCCCGTGGGATGCGGATCGTGACGGTTTTGTCCTGGGGGATGGTGCCGGTATTCTGGTGCTGGAAGAGTACGAACATGCGGTTAAACGTGGTGCCAGGATATACGCTGAGCTCAGTGGTGTTGGCATGAGTGGTGATGCCTGGCATATGACGTCGCCGCCAGAAGATGGTCGTGGTGCTGCGCGTGCCATGATTTCAGCCCTTGAAGATGCTGGTCTGGTACCTGAAAATGTGTCGTATATTAATGCTCACGGCACGTCCACACCGGCAGGGGATGTGGCTGAAACACGGGCGATTCATCAGGTGTTTGGTGCCCACGTCGCGCGTCTGGCGGTCAGTTCCACCAAATCCATGACTGGTCATTTGCTGGGGGCTGCCGGGGCGGTGGAAGCGGTATTCAGTATCAAATCCCTGGTTGAAGGTGTGGTTCCCCCGACCATCAATCTGGATCAGCCCGGCGAAGGCTGTGATCTTGATTATGTGCCGCACCATGCCAGGAAAATGCAGATGGATCATGTGCTCTCCAACTCTTTTGGCTTTGGTGGTACCAATGTAACCCTGGCATTTTCCAGATTAGACAGCTAGGAGCCTGTTCGAGAATAGCGCCCGTAGCGAGGATGGCAGAAAATTGAGGATAAAAATTTCGTTTTGTGAGGTGAATAGCGGGGCTATTTGCCGAACAAAATGGAATTTTTAGACCAATTTGCTGCCACCGCAGTAGGGCAGTCTATTCTCGGACAGGCTCCTAGGAGGGGGTTCCGGGTGAGTGAGTATCCAGTCTGGGTGAATGGAGTACCTGAAAGTTTCCTGCCGGTTTCAGACCGTGGCCTGGCCTACGGGGATGGCTTATTTGAAACGGTTCGGGTTGCCGGTGGTAAGCCAACGCTGGCTGACTATCATTGGCGTCGCCTGCAACGCTCTTGCCACCAGCTGGGTATTGCCGTGGATATTGAGCGATTGCTTGAGGAGGTGGATGCCTTTCTGTTGGATAACCGGGCCGGTGACGGTGTGCTGAAGGTTATGATCACCCGGGGCAGCGGTGGACGCGGCTATAATCCTGAGGGTTGTCTCTCTTCGCGTCGGATTCTGTCACTCCACCCGCTGCCGTCAAGGTCCCGTGATCCCGGAGTGCATGGCGCACGGGTAAAGCTCTGTCAGATGCGTCTTGGGCGAAGTGCCCTGGCAGGGCTGAAGCACCTGAATCGTCTTGAGCAGGTGCTGGCCAGAAGTGAATGGCAGGGCGATGCTTACGACGAAGGTCTGCTGTGTGATTTTGCGGGCAATCTGGTTGAAGGCACCATGAGTAATCTGTTTGTTGTGACCCATGAAGGTGCCCTGGTGACTCCGGATCTGTCATTCCATGGTGTGGCAGGGGTTTGTCGCGATTTTATCATGGAGTTTGCCCGTCATCGTGGGATGGCGGTTAAAGTGCAGTCCGTACCCCGGGGGCTGGATGTTGCAGAAGTCTTTCTCTGCAACAGTGTCAACGGTGTCTGGCCTGTGATTGAATACGAGGGCAGGGAGTGGGAGATTGGCCCACTGACTGTCCAAATTCGAGATTGTGTACTGGAAGAATTCAATGCTTAGGAAGTTGCTGCTGACACTGTTCGGTGGTTTGCTGTTGGCTCTGTTTCTGGTCCTGGCGGGTCTTGCAGCTGGCTGGTATGGTCTGCGCTGGTATGGTGATCAGCAGGTGCCGGTAACCAGTGATGCCGGGTTTGTCATTGTTACGGGCGACTCGCTGGGGCGCGTGGTGCAGCGACTGGCGGCAGAACGGCTGATTCAATATCCTGATATGTTCAAGGTCTTTGCCCGGGTCAAGGGGGTTGCTGCGGACCTTCATGCCGGGGAGTACCTGATTGCTCCCGGTACCACCTATCGGCAGCTGTTGCACAAGTTTGTTACTGGTGATGTCCGTTACTTCAGTGCGACCCTGGTGGAAGGCTGGACATTAAAAGAGTTGCTCACAGACTTGAATAGCCACCCGAAACTGACCGCTCCGGTAGAGCTGAACAAACTGCCAGCGGTGATGGGGGCGTTGCCCGGGGATGTGCCGCAGACCGATAACCTGGAAGGGTTGTTCTATGCGGATACCTACAGCTTTGAAGCGGGGACGCCAGTGGCGTCAATTCTGCAAAGAGCCCATCAAAGGCTGCAATCCGTGCTTGCGGATGAGTGGGATCAAAAGGCCGAAAACCTGCCGTATACATCCCCCTACGAAGCCTTGATTATGGCGTCGATTATTGAGAAAGAGACAGGTGTGCCATCAGAACGGCCTGATATTGCCGGTGTTTTTATCCGACGTCTGGAAAAAAGGATGCGACTGCAGACCGATCCGACCGTTATCTACGGTATGGGTGATCGTTACCAGGGTGAATTGAATCGTCGTATGCTGCGGGAACGAACCGCCTATAACACCTATGTGATTCATGGTCTGCCGCCAACCCCGATAGCGACGGTTGGGCGCGAGGCCATTCAGGCGGCACTGAATCCGTCCAATGGGGAAACGCTTTATTTTGTTGCCCGTGGCGATGGTACTCACCACTTTTCCAAAACACTGGCTGAGCACAATCGCGCCGTCAGGAAGTATCAGATTACGGAACGGCGGAAAGATTATCGTTCTACGGTGCAATAGCAATACTAATGAAATTGAGAGATTGATGGGTTTTTTTCTGACGATTGAAGGCTGTGAAGGTGCCGGTAAAACCACCGCCAAAGGGGTTGTTCTGCAATGGTTAGAGGCTAATGGCCATGATGTTGTTGAAACCCGGGAGCCAGGTGGCACGCCATTGGCTGAACAGTTGAGAAGCCTGGTGCTGGCCGAACACGAAGAGACGGTGACGGATACTACCGAACTGTTGATGGTCTTTGCCGCGCGCAGCCAGAATCTCAGTCAGCGTGTCGAACCTGCACTGGCTGAGGGCAAGGTGGTGGTTTGTGACCGGTTTACCGATGCAACTTATGCCTATCAGGGTGGTGGTCGTGGTATCGATGAGCAGCGTATCGCGGTACTGGAACAGCTGGTGCAGGGGGATCGCAGGCCGGATATGACGTTGCTTCTGGATATTGAGCCGGAACTTGGCCTGGCAAGGGCGAAAGGTCGGGCTATGGAGCAGGGAGAGGCTCTGGATCGGATTGAGCAGGAAGCGATCGAGTTCTTTCACCGTGTTCGCACTGTCTATCTGGCAAGGGCTGAGCGTTTTCCCGATCAGTACGTTGTTATTGATGGCAGTCAGTCGATGCCAGAGGTTGAAGCACACATCATCAAGGCTTTGCAGCGTCGGCTTGGGAGTCAATAGCTCCACGGCCAAGGATAAAGGTTGGATTAATTGAGTTCTGAATCAACTGATATGGTGAGTAACTTCTTGTCAAAGCCGTTACCCTGGCACGGGGCTCAGTGGCAGCCACTGGTTCAGCGAATGCAGGCAGGCCTGCTTTCCCATGCCCTGCTGTTGAAGGGTGTGCCCGGGGTGGGTAAAGGTTATTTTGCCGGGGCTATGGCTACTCGTGTGCTTTGCCATCAAAACAGTGGCGAGTACGCCTGTGGTCATTGCAAGAGCTGTGAGCTGGTAAAGGCGGGAACTCATCCTGACCTGCTGGTGGTTCAGCCTGAGGCGACAGGCAAGCCAATCAAGATTGACCAGATTCGTCAGGTCAATGAGTTTGCCCGTAAAACCGCCCAGCAGGGGGGGCGCAGGGTCATCGTTATTAACCCGGCGGAAGCGATGAATGTTAATGCCGCTAATGCATTGCTGAAAAGTCTGGAAGAGCCCGGTGGTGATACCCTCTTTATTCTGGTCAGTGCCCGCTCCGGAGATATGTTGCCGACCATCCGCAGCCGTTGTCAGATGGTGTCTTTTACTGTGCCGGATATTGCACAGGCAAAAGCCTGGTTATCGGATCATATTGCCGATCCTCTGGTGGTGGATCAGTTGTTGAGCCTTTCATCAGGTTCGCCCATGACCGCCAGGGCAATGTTTGACCATGATACGCTGGCAGTTCGAGGACGTTTGTTCAATGCTATGCCCGAACTGTTTCGTGGTAATCTGACCCCTGTAGAAATGGCGAAAGAGTGGCATACGGGTAACCTGGTTGAACTGCTGGCCTGGATGGGCAGCTGGCTGGATGATGCTGTAAAACTGAAACTGGCGGCCGATGAAAGCTGTGTTCGGAATCGTGATTTGATGAGAATGCTGGACTATATGGCTAACAAAGTGGCAGCGGCTGATCTGCTGGTATTGCGCGATAAGATTATGCGGCAGCGACAGCAGTTGCTTGAGGGCGCTAACCTGAACAGTCAGATGTTGATGGAAGGTGTGTTCAGCGATTATCTTGAGCTGGTGATATAAATCGGTTTGTGAACCAGTTCAGAATTTGAATTCAGGAAAAAAGGAGAGGGTTGTCATGGGGAAAGGGATGCAGGGACTGATGTCTCTGACCATACGGGACACGGCATCACTCTATGAAGCGTATATGCCGTTTATCAGTGGCGGCGGACTGTTTGTGCCAACTCACAAACATTACAACCTCGGGGATGACGTGTTTATTCGTCTGACGTTGATGGATGAGCCGGAGAAGATTCCTGTGCCGGGGAAGGTGGTTTGGGTGACGCCGATGGGAGCCCAGGGTGGCCGACAGGCAGGGATCGGTATTCAATTTAATGATCCGACTGACAGTGTCCGCAGTAAAATTGAGAAGCATATCGCCGGTGCCTTGTCTTCGGACCGCCATACCAACACAATGTGAGCGGTCTTACGCAGGTGGCTTATTATGATCCGCCCCGTTTTACAAGAGCCTGTTTCGTTGATTCATTAATGCTTATGGCCGATTCGCTTTCGGCCACAATTATGTATGAAAATAACTTCGGCTTTGAGATAGCATCACCAGCGAAATTAAGATAGCGACTCCTGGCAAAACCAGACCAAGATCCTGAACAATGCCTGCCAGCATCAAACCACTGCCGATGATCAGATAATACAGTAAGCCAAAAAGTGCTCCAGCGCTGCCGAGATTATCCTGATATTGCTGTAGTGCTGAGCTTATATTAGGCATGGCAATCCCAAAAGCCATGACGACCAGCAACATTGGTAGCAGGAACCAGATAGTGGAAATTAAAAGGTATACACCCAATGCACCGAATAGAAGAAAGCCATTAGCCAGCCATAATAATTTATGCTGACTAATATCTCTCTCCAGCAGTCTTTTATTTAAGTAGCTGCCCAGCAAGGTTCCAATACTCAGGATTAAACCACTGTGGCCAAATTCCTCAACACTGCGGCCAAGTTGATGAAACGTGAAGCTGCCAAGCTGGTAATAAGAAAATAGAGCAACATTGTATAGTGCTACCAGCAGTGCTGAGTGCCATATATGTGAATCTGAATAGAGACGCCTGGCAAGCAACACAAGGTTTACCGATTTTATTCTTTCTGGTCGTGTTTCGGGAAGTTTCGCCCTATTCAGCACAAATAACAGGAATGCGGAGAAAGACAAAGCAGCAAAAACGTACTGATAACCGCCCATTTGAGTAAGTTGCCCGCCAACAAGCATGCCGATAATCGGACTTAGTGCAATTCCCATACTGACAAGGCTGAAAACTTTACCCAGTTCGACTCCGGTGTAGAGATCCCGCAACATGGTTTGTGTGATCACCGAACCAACAGCAATGCCAAAAGCACTCATCGCTCTTGCAAACATTAATATGGTGAAGCTATCGGTTAACATTGCTATGCAAGTTGCCAATCCATAAATCAATAGGCCGGCTAACATTGAAGGTCTTCTGCCCCATTTATCAGCAATGATGCCCCAAACCGCAACACCTATTGCGAAAGAAGAAAAATAAACAGAGAGAGTCTGGGCAGCCTGGACCGTGCTCACTGAAAAAGCATCGACAATAGATCTCAGCGCCGGGCTATAGATCGTTTCGACAATCTGTGGAAACATGATCATCAGCAGCAGAATCAATAATGTGGAGTTAACTTTCACAATTCAGTCTTGCCATTAAAAAACGTGGGAAAAGCAGAAGTGGGTTTATGATATTCTAATGCTCTGATGCTTTAACAGGAAAAAACGTATGCTGGGCCGCGAAGTTGCTTTTGTCATCGCTTCAGCATCGCCGCAGTCGTTTTTTTTGGTATTGACGTAAGGCTTGACAAACTGAGGTGAATTGAAAAGTTCAACCTTGTCATGGTTGAGCTTTCAGGAGAGAAGAATGTTTATTGACTCCCATTGTCATCTCGATCGTCTGGATTTGAGTCCTTATGAGGGGGATCTTGACCTTGCAATAGAGGCAGCCAGGGCGGCGGGTGTGGATCGTATGCTCTGTATTGGCATCGATCTGGCCAATGGTCCGGAAGTGGTATCACTGGCAGAGCGGTATAAGGATGTCTATGCCTCGGTTGGCGTTCATCCACTGGACTGCAAGGAGGTTGTGCCTGATATCGACGTCGTGCGCTCACTGGCCAACCATAAAAAAGTGGTTGCTATCGGTGAAACAGGGCTTGATTACTACTATGCCACCACTGAAGGGGCTCAGGCGGTTCAGCGGCAGTCCTTTATTAACCATCTTGAACTGGCGGCAGAACTGGCGTTGCCGGTGGTGGTGCATACCCGCGATGCCCGGGAAGATACTCTGGACTTTCTCCGTGAATATGGTTCCAGGGAGTCTGCCGGGGTTCTGCACTGCTTTACCGAGTCTCTGGAGATGGCAAAAGCGGCATTGGACCTGAATTACTACATTTCCATATCGGGTATTGTGACCTTTCGGAATGCGTCTGCGTTGCGGGCGGTGGTTGACTATTTACCCATGGATCGTTTGCTGATTGAAACGGACTCTCCCTATCTGGCACCGGTCCCCCATCGGGGCAAGTCGAATGAGCCAAGGTTCGTTGCCGATGTGGCACGATTTATTGCTGAGCTGAAAGGAGTGACGCCTGAGGAGCTTGGAGAAAAAACGTCTGACAATTTCTATCGGCTGTTCCGACGGGCAGTGTGATTGGTAAGCAATGGTCGTTTAATTTAGTGCTATAAAGGAGAAATTATTTATCAGGTTTTGCATGATTGAAGGGTGAGTTTGCCGAGATTTCTCGCTGTCTTCTCTGCCGGGGAAGAGCGAGAAAAACTCTGGCGATTAGGGTATTTGTTGGTTATTTCTTATAGGTATTGGTAAAAATATCCTCCCTGCCAGTATGGCATATCACCTCCAGTCTCTTTATAATTGCGTCACCATTTTCATCGGTGATGTTGCGGATTTAGGCTCAGATACGGAATTTCCGATCATGCTTCGGCTAATTATAAAGAACACAAGTTCTACAATTACGATGCTTGTCCATCTGGATGCCCATCAGAATTCGGCTGATTTTCAGCGGAGTTTTTTCTGTGTCTGATCGGATTGCCAGATTGCTTTCCGGGAATAAAACTGCGCAGCAGTAACCTTGAAAAAGGGGGGTTGCTATCAGCTTCTGCTGCCTGACCCTGATGCTTTCGGCCTCAGGGTTTTGCCTTGCCCAGCGTGTTTGCTCCCCCTTTCTCAAGTTGTTTACTGACCATAATGTGCAGTGCCCCGGCCAGTGTTCTGGTTACCGGGAGCTTTGTTTTATTGTGTTTTTCGTCAGGGAAGACTCAATGAGCATTGCTTCCTTAATTCGTTACGACAGTTCCAGGTCACCGGAGAGACGGGTTACTCCTGACCTCAACTTGATTGATTAGGCGAAAGGTATGATCAAAATCAAACAGGGGCTGGATCTCCCGATATCAGGATCGCCTGAACAAAGTATATCGGAAGGCAGGGCAGCGCGCTCTGTTGCCGTGATTGGCTTTGATTATGTAGGTATGAAACCTACGATGGCGGTTGCTGTGGGAGATCGAGTTAAGAAAGGGCAACTGCTCTTTACCGATAAAAAGACACCGGGTATCCGGTATACAGCATTGGCTGGCGGTACTGTTTCAGCAATTAATCGTGGTGAAAAACGGGTGTTGCAATCCGTGGTGATCGATGTCGATGGCCAGGAAGAAGAAGAGACCTTCACAGCCTTCAAACCTGAAGAACTGGCGGGTCTGACCGCTGAACAGGTGGAAGCGCTGCTGAATGAATCCGGTCTCTGGACTGCCCTGCGCACCCGTCCGTTCAGCAAGGTACCCGTATTGGGAACCCGCCCGGCTTCCATCTTTGTCACGGCGATTGATACTCACCCGCTGGCTGCCAATCCGGAAGTGGTGATCAGGGAACAGGCCGAGGCGTTTGAACAGGGTATCAATATCCTGGGTAAACTCAGTGGCGGCAAGATCTTCCTGTGCAAGGCTCCGGGTGCCAACATTCCTGCGGGCATTGCCAACAGCGAAGAGTTTGCAGGTCCCCATCCCGCAGGTCTGCCAGGTACGCACATCCACTTTCTGGACCCGGTTTCTGCCACCAAAACGGTTTGGCAGGTGGGTTATCAGGATGTTATTGCCGTCGGTAAACTGTTTACCACCGGTAAGCTGTTCACGGATCGTGTTGTCTCTCTGGCAGGGCCTCAGGTTGACAAGCCACGCCTGGTTCGTACCCGCCTTGGTGCCTCTACCGATGAAATCACTGCCGGTGAACTGAAGCCTGCCACCAACCGTATTGTTTCTGGATCGGTATTTGGCGGTCGCACTGCCAACGGTCCATTTGCTTACCTGGGACGTTACCATAATCAGGTTTCCGTTCTGGAAGAGAGTGACGAGCGTCTGTTTCTGGGCTGGGTCAACCCAATGGTGGATCGCTTCTCCATTTTGCGGGTTATGACCTCCGGCCTTAGCAAGAGCCGCCTGTTCAACTTCACCACAACGACAAACGGTGGTGAGCGTGCGATGGTACCCGTAGGCAACTACGAAAAGATGATGCCTCTGGATATCCTGGCGACTCAGCTGCTTCGTGCCATTATTGTCGGTGACACCGAGACCGCTCAGAAACTGGGTGCCCTTGAGCTGGAAGAAGAAGACCTGGCTCTCTGCACATTCGTTTGTGCGGGTAAGTATGAGTACGGCCCCCTGCTGCGTGACAACCTGACCCGTATTGAGCTGGAGGGGTAATCAGTGAAGCCATTAAGAAATCTCCTTGACTCGATGGAACCCCATTTCGTCAAGGGCGGTAAATACGAAAAATTCTATGCGTTGTATGAAGCTGCTGATACGCTGTTCTATACACCGCTGGACAAAACCCACAACACCAGCCACGTGCGTGATGCGGTTGATCTGAAGCGCATGATGGGGCTGGTCTGGTTATGTACCTTCCCGGCCATGTTCTTCGGTATGTGGAACGTGGGTTATCAGGCAAACACGGCCATTGCCAATGGTCTGGGCACTGTCCCGGCTGACTGGCACGGTATGCTGATTGCCATGCTGGCCGGTAATGATCCTGCCAGTATCCTGGATAACCTGATCTATGGTGCTGTTCACTTTCTGCCCATCTACGCAGTGACTTTCTTTGTCGGTGGATTCTGGGAAGTGCTGTTTGCCATTATCCGCAAGCATGAAGTGAATGAAGGTTTCTTCGTTACCTCCGTGCTGTTTGCCCTGATTGTGCCACCCTCTATCCCGCTCTGGCAGGTAGCCCTGGGTATCTCCTTCGGTGTCGTTATCGGTAAGGAAGTATTCGGTGGTACGGGCAAGAACTTCCTGAACCCGGCGCTGACTGGCCGTGCGTTCCTGTTCTTCGCATATCCGGCGCAGATTTCCGGTGACCTGGTATGGACTGCGGCTGACGGCTTCTCCGGTGCCACCATGTTGAGCGTTACC
Source organism: Endozoicomonas acroporae (assembly GCF_002864045.1). GTDB lineage: Bacteria > Pseudomonadota > Gammaproteobacteria > Pseudomonadales > Endozoicomonadaceae > Endozoicomonas > Endozoicomonas acroporae. Next base: position 9,856 of record NZ_PJPV01000194.1, on the reverse strand, counting down.
CAGCAGGGCGGTATGGAAGCACTGCAACAGTCCATCAGCTGGATTCAGGCGTTTGTTGGCGTGATGCAGGGGTCTGTGGGCGAGACTTCGACACTGGCTATCTTTATCGGTGGTGCGGTTCTGCTGTTCTCCGGTATTGCTTCCTGGAGAATTGTCGCGGGTACCATGATCGGTATGATTGCCCTGTCTACCCTGTTCAACATGATCGGTTCTGACACCAATTACATGTTCCATATGCCATGGTACTGGCACATGGTCCTGGGTGGATTTGCTTTTGGTCTGATCTTCATGACCACGGATCCGGTATCGGCGTCCATGACTAACCAGGGCCGCTGGTTCTACGGTGCGCTGATTGGTGTCATGGTTGTCCTGATTCGAGTGGTGAACCCTGCGTATCCGGAAGGGATGATGCTGGCCATTCTGTTTGCCAACCTGTTTGCGCCGCTGATTGACCACTTTGTGGTAGAGGCCAATATCAAGCGTCGGGAGGCTCGGGCCTGATGGGAAACGATACGATTAAAAAGACGCTGCTGGTCACGGTGGTGCTGTCACTGATCTGTTCGGTGCTGGTATCCATGGCGGCAGTATTCCTGAAGCCGGTTCAGGACCGGAACATCAAGCTGGACGTTCAGCGTAACATTCTGGATATCGCCGGTCTGAGCACTGATGCCAGGGCGCTGAGTCCCGCTGAAATTGCCGAGCTGTATCAGCAGATCCAACCACGGCTGGTGGATCTGAAAACCGGTAAGTTTGTTGATGAAGCCAATGGCCTGACCGTTGACCGGTACGACCAGCGTACTGCCGCCAAAGATGCCAAGGCTTCCAGAGCTCTGGGCAGTGCCGACATCGCCGGTATTTCCCGCCAGGCTGACGTTGCCAAGGTCTACCTGGTGGAGCAGGATGGTCAGATGCAGACCCTGATCCTGCCGGTTCACGGCCGTGGCCTGTGGTCTACCATGTACGGATTCCTGGCGCTGGAAAACAACCTGAACACCGTGAAAGGTTTCGGATTCTTTGAACAGGCGGAAACCCCCGGACTGGGCGGTGAAGTCAGCAACCCGGTCTGGAAAAACCGCTGGGTTGGCAAGGAAATCTACGGTGTTGATGGCAAGGTAGCATTGCACGTGATCAAAGGTGGCGTTGATACAGCCAGCCCGGGAGCCGTAAACCAGATTGATGGCCTGGCTGGAGCCACGTTGACTTCCAATGGCGTCAGCAATCTGATCAAGTTCTGGTTGTCCGATGCTGGCTTTAAACTGTTCCTGAATAATCTGAAAGCGGGGAATGCATAATGTCTGTGAAGACCAAAGATATCCTGCTGGAACCGGTTGTTAAGAATAACCCTATTACCCTGCAGATTCTGGGTATCTGTTCTGCGCTGGCGGTCACCACCAGCATGCAGGTCAGCCTGGTTATGGCACTGGCGGTTATCGGGGTGACCACCTGTTCCAACCTGGCGGTTTCCCTGATTCGTAACCACATTCCCAACAGCATCCGTATTATCTGTCAGATGACGGTTATCGCCTCGCTGGTAATTGTGGTTGACCAGATCCTGAAAGCCTACGCTTACGACATCTCCAAGCAGTTGTCGGTATTCGTTGGCCTGATCATTACCAACTGTATCGTCATGGGTCGGGCGGAAGCCTTCGCCATGAAGAACGGTCCAATGCTGTCAGCCCTGGACGGTTTTGGTAACGGCCTGGGCTATGGCTGTGTGCTGATGATTGTTGCTTTCTTCCGTGAGCTGTTTGGTGCGGGCAACCTGTTTGGTATGGAAATCTTTGCAACCGTGAACAACGGTGGCTGGTATGTTCCCAACGGCCTGATGCTGCTGGCGCCCAGTGCCTTCTTCCTGATCGGTCTGCTGATCTGGGCGATTCGCAGCTGGAAAGCAGACCAGGTTGAAGAGGTGGAATTCAAGATCGCACCTAATACCAAATTCAGTGAGGCGCACTAAGTCATGGAACATTTTATTTCGCTATTTGTGAAAGCAGTGTTCGTGGAAAACATGGCGCTGGCTTTCTTCCTGGGGATGTGTACCTTCCTGGCCGTATCCAAGCAGGTGAAAACTGCCCTGGGCCTGGGGGTTGCGGTGGTTGCCGTACTGACCATCACCGTGCCCATTAACAATGTCATTTACCAGAACATCCTGAAAGACGGGGCACTGGTTGCCGGTGTTGACCTGAGCTTCCTGGGCCTGATCACCTACATCGGTGTTATCGCTGCCCTGGTACAGATCCTGGAAATGTTCCTGGATAAATTTGTACCCGCTCTGTACAACGCGCTGGGCGTGTTTCTGCCACTGATTACCGTAAACTGCGCTATCATGGGTGCGTCACTGTTCATGGTTCAGCGTGACTACAACCTCGGTGAATCCGTGGTTTATGGTTTCGGTGCTGGTGTCGGCTGGGCTCTGGCCATTGTTGCCCTGGCGGGCATTCGTGAAAAGCTCAAGTACAGTGATGTACCTGCAGGACTGAGAGGTCTGGGCATTACCTTCATTACCGTTGGTTTGATGTCCCTGGGCTTCCTGTCTTTCTCTGGCGTACAGCTGTAAGGGGGATTGGGACGATATGGATTTAAATATTATCTATGGCGTTGCCATGTTTACCATTATCGTACTGGCGCTGGTGTTGGTTATCCTCGCCGCCCGGTCGAAACTGGTGAGTATGGGTGACGTGACCATCGGGATTAATGAAGATCCCGGCAAGGCCGTAACCACGGCTGCCGGTGGCAAGCTGCTCAACACCCTGTCCGGTGCCGGGGTATTCCTGCCCTCCGCCTGTGGTGGTGGCGGTACCTGCGCGCAGTGTAAGTGTAAGGTGCTGTCTGGCGGTGGTGAAATGCTGCCAACCGAGCGCTCTCACTTCACCAAGCGTGAAGAGAAGGAAGGCTGGCGTCTTTCCTGTCAGGTGGCGGTTAAGCAGGACATGGAAATTGAAGTCGAAGAAGAGCTCTTCGGCGTCAAGAAGTGGGAGTGTGAAGTTGTTTCCAATGACAACGTAGCCACCTTCATCAAGGAACTGGTACTGAAATTGCCAGAAGGTGAAGACGTTAACTTCCGTGCCGGTGGTTACGTCCAGCTGGAATGTCCTCCCCATACCGTCGAGTACAAAAACTTCGATATCGGCGAAGAGTACCGTGGTGACTGGGATAAGTTTAACCAGTGGCAGTACGTTTCCAAGGTGGATGAAGAGACTATCCGTGCCTACTCCATGGCCAACTATCCGGAAGAGAAAGGCTTGCTGAAATTCAATATCCGTATTGCTTCACCACCTCCGGGTACTGATTTTGCGCCTGGCAAGATGTCTTCGTTCGTCTTCAACCTGAAGCCCGGCGACAAGATGACCGTGTACGGACCTTTTGGTGAGTTCTTCGCCAAAGAAACCGACCACGAAATGGTCTTTGTCGGTGGTGGTGCTGGTATGGCACCCATGCGTTCGCACATCTTTGACCAGCTGAAGCGTCTGTCTTCTACCCGGAAGATCTCTTTCTGGTACGGTGCCCGCTCCCTGCGTGAAGCCTTCTACGTGGAAGAGTTCGACAAACTGGCTGAAGAGAATGAGAACTTCAGCTGGCACCTGGCGCTGTCCGATCCGCTGCCAGAGGATAACTGGACCGGCTACACCGGCTTTATCCATCAGGTTCTGTTTGATAACTACCTGAAGGATCATCCGGCTCCGGAAGACTGCGAATTCTACATGTGTGGACCACCCATGATGAACGCAGCCGTTATCAAGATGCTGGAAGATCAGGGCGTTGAGCCTGAGAACATCCTTCTGGATGATTTTGGTGGCTAAACTCTCGCTTTAATGAAGTAAAGGCCGGTGCTCTTTGAGTCCGGCTTTTTTTATAGGCAATATTTATAGCAACACCCCTCACTCATGCTTTTGCAGTAGAACCCATGCTGATGGTGTCTCTGTAAAGGCACTCATCATGATGGAATTTCTTCTTTTTTTTATTGTCCAAATCACCCCATACCAAACCGCGAATCGCGAACAGAGGTGTGAAAATGGAGAGTGTCAGAACTAACATCAACAACCCTTCGTTTAATATCCGCCAGAGCGAAGATGTTTCCACCCCAGGGCAATTTGCTTCCTGGTCGCGGGTCGAAATGTCTGGTCAGGATGGATGGCAGCTTCATCTTGACCATACCGCGGATCAGGAGCCCTCCACACTGAATCAACGGGGCTGTGTCGAATCTCATCAGCAACCCCGGTCGTCGCTTCCCCGTCAATCCGGGCCATCGTCTGGTATCCCGGCACTGGAAAGTGCCCTTCGCACCGGAGATATGCAAGCCCTCGAACAGAGTCTGACAATAAACAGTGATCGTGTTGTCAACATACATGAATATGGCCACTTGCTTTTTATCGCTTTGGAGGCAGAAAATTATGCAGGCTTTAAACGATTGTGCGAGGCGGGTGTCAATGTCAACGTTACTAATAAGACGGGCCAAACGCCCCTGCATATAACCGCCTTCGTGGGCAAAGCGGATTACCTGCAACTACTGATTGATTTCGGCGCAGAGGTCAATGCCGTTAATGAGGGCGGCTACACCCCCTTGCACCGGGCCTGCATAAACGATAACGTCGGCTGCGCGCAACGACTGATTAACTGCCAGGCGGATGTCAATGCCGCCGGTACTTCCCTTGGCACGCCCGCGCACCTGGCTGCATATACCGATAGCAGCGACTGCCTGCAACTACTAATCGAGTTCGGGGCAACGGTTAATGCCACTAATAGCCTCAGCGAAACCCCCCTGCACTGCGCTGCCAGAAGAGGAAGCGCCAAAAGCCTGAGGGTACTGCTCAATACTGAAAAAGTGAATGTCAATGCCATCGCTGAGTTAGGCCGAACGCCTCTGCACATGGCAGCCAGCGAGAACAGAAGCGATATCCTGGATGAACTGCTCACTCACAGTGAAGTGAATGTCAATGCCACCAATTTTTGCGGCGAAACACCGTTGCACATCGCCGCCAAAGGGGATAAGACCCTTAGTGTGCAAGCGTTACTCAACAACAGCAAAGTGCTTGTCAATGCCAAAAATAATTTTGGCAAAACACCCCTGAGTTCGGCTGCCCAAATGGGCAAGGCTGATAACTTGGCGTTGCTGCTCACTAGCCCGGAGGTGAATATCAATGTCATCGATTCAATGGGTTTTACGCCCCTGGACTGGGCCATCAGTGAAGGTCGAGACCGATGTGTAGAACTCCTGCTTGCCAGAGGGGCAAAAAAGTCGGAGGATCTGTGGCGATGCCGTATTTTGTGAGGGTAATAAACACCATTAGGTAAAACCGTAGCCGGACGCGGGCCGAAAACACCTTCAAAGCAAAGATCATCCGGCTCCGGAAGACTGCGAGTTCTACATGTGTGGACCACCCATGATGAACGCAGCCGTTATCAAGATGCTGGAAGATCAGGGTGTTGAGCCTGAGAACATCCTGCTGGATGATTTTGGTGGCTAATTCTCTGATTTAACAACTAATATTTCAGAAAGGCCAGTTCTCTTGAGAACTGGCCTTTTTTTGTCTGGGTAATTTCTTAATAAGAATTTATTACAGGGGGAACTATTAAGTACTTTCGTACTCTAATTATCTGTGCTCTGGAAATATCTATATAAGAGTGATTCAGAATTTTATGCAAAATCTATAATCAAATAATTTTGGCTACGTAACTACTCAGGGACAGACAGGAATGGACGCAATAAAGTTGGGTGTATTACCAGCTATGTCACACTCATGGCATCGTCATGCAGACTCATGGTTTTTAGTAAGGGCGATCAAAACCCTTGTTAATGGTATAAAAGCACTATTTGGTAGATATACTGTCAGTGTTCTTGATGATGTAACTCCGCGTTTGGTATTAGAAAACCCCGATTCAAGCTATGCCAAAGTGTTACGTAAACCCCTGAGTGCATATCAGATCGATATAGTTAAAACGTTTAGTGATAAAGGGAAGTATTTGGCTGATAAGATTGAGCAGTTGTGTAATAAAGGCCGCACTGTGGAAGTAAAACTGGCATTTAAGCCAGAGGGTGTGGAAGCTGTTCCTATGTACTTTTCAAAGAATGAAAAGTCTGAGTGTTTGAATTGTGAAGTTCATCGACCTCTCTTTGATAAAGTAGAGGGTGGTGAGCTTATACAGTGCCGACACTTAGCCCTTGGTTATGTTACTGGCGCTTTTGGTCGTGGTAAGCATACATTCAGTTCCGTTGATACCCGGTCAGCATTGAAGTCTTTCTCTGATAAAATTCCAACAGATGAAGATTTGGAAGCTCGTTGGTGGAAACCATCCAGTGAAGGTTACTATTTTACCAAATCAACTCTCAGTCATGCTATTCAGTCAATTGCCAGGAAATATTGGGATATGCCAAATACTACTGAGAAAAGCTTCCTGTTTATGATTCCGAGGCATGTCATGGCCTTGAGATTTAAAAAACAGGAGGGGTGTCTCAAAGTGATTTTTTATGAGCCTAATGATACAGGAAGGCATAAAACTTTTTCATTATATGATCCTGATAATGTATGTGCTCTTGAGCCTAAGGATATTTTAAGTGTTTGGCACCCTGATAATTTAGATAAATTAAATTCAGGAATCATTATCAGTTATGATACCCAGGAGCATCTTGGACAATGTCATGTCAATGTGTTTGGTGATGTTGATTTTCAATTAATTGAAAAAATTACTTTCTTAGCTCGCCACAGCGATCATCCAAAAATCAAGTCGTTACTCAAAGTGGAACCAGAAGGAAACAGGAGGCAAGAGTAACCAGCACTGAAGGGAATGACCTGTGGGGCTTGCCTGGTCAGGAAATAAAACATTACTTTGTAGTCTTTTGTGTTTCCGCAGCTTTTGCGACAACTTCATTTTATGTCATGCCGTGATAACTGATAAACTGCAACTGAAGAAATGAAATGGAGTTATGCAGAATGAGTTTGCCCACCGTTTTGATCACAGGAGCAACCTCCGGTTTTGGTCTGGCCAGTGCCCGGTTATTTGCTCAACATGGCCACTCCCTGATAATCACTGGTCGCCGTTCAGAACGCCTGCTGGCACTGGCGGAAGAGTTGACGCCTGAAGTACCGGTTCACAGTGTCACTTTGGACGTTCGCGATGCCCGTGCAGTATCAGAAATGGTGGATTCACTGCCTGATGAATTTCGCAATATTGAGGTTCTGGTCAATAATGCCGGACTTGCGCTGGGTGCTGGACCTGCGTGGGAAGCCAGCCTGGAAGACTGGCATACCATGATTGATACCAACGTGACTGGTTTGGTGAATGTCACCCATAAGTTGTTGCCCATTCTACGTGAACAACCCAAAGCTGCCATTATTAACCTGGCTTCTGTGGCTGCTAACTGGGCGTATCCTGGCAGCCATGTCTATGGAGGCAGTAAGGCATTTGTTGCCCAGTTCTCCCGTAATCTTCGCTGTGACCTGGCTGGCAGCGGCGTACGTGTGACCAGTCTTGAGCCAGGCATGTGTGAAACCGAATTTTCACTGGTTCGTTTTAAAGGGGATCAGGCGAAAAGTGACAGTATTTATCAAGGAGTTAACCCACTTCGTCCGGAAGACATTGCGGATATCATTTTCTGGATTGCTCAACAGCCAGCGCATATCAATATCAACACTCTGGAAGTGATGCCAACTTCTCAAGCGTGGGATAACTTCAAGGTGGTCCGAAAAGTGGACTGATGGGAAGTTATCCCAGGGATTGGCTGGTTGTGTTACCTTTGATGTTCTGGGTGAACAGTGCTTCTGCCATACTCTCTATTATTTTTTTGCGTTTCATATGGTACTTCCTGTCGATGTTCCTTTTTCGTTCACGGTAATCAGGATCTTTGCGAAGCTCCCGTTGACGTTCTCTTTGACGCTTCCTTATGCGCTCTGCGTATTCAGGATCATTATGGTAGCGCTCCTTCTGGCGCTTCCTTTGGCGCTATGCATACTCGGGATCAGTCTGGTAGCGATTCGTTGAGCACCGACCCTTGAGCTTTGCGTAAGTGGGCTCTTGGCGGGGTACCCCTGGTGCTCAATGATTGAAGAGCTACCATCCGTAATTTCTTCTGTCTGAGTCGACTGGTTATTACTTGTAGCCTGGTTCAGGTTTAGTGAGTTAACTACAGCAACGGGTCCTGAATCTTGTGGATTAAAGAATGCGACAGGAGGATGAGTTAACCAATAATCTGGATTGTAATGGTGCGCTGGTATTGGTTCCCTGATCCCAGGCTTACTTTTTACCCGGAATGACGGCTGAGTAAAGCGGATGTTTGGTATTGGTGGCAGGGCACCATTAACGGGTTGATTGCCATAATCCCAGGGTACATATTTCTCAAGAGCTGGTGGTGGTATCTCAGACATATCAATTCCAGAAGAGCCTGCTGGATTGGCTGATGCCACAGGTGCAATCTCATATTCCTTTAATAAGCCCGAAAAGCCAGCGCCATCCATAATGATGTATGGCTGATTGATTGTGGTAAACAGGAAAAGGATCATCCATCCTCTGAACAGACCTACCATGGTACGCCGGTTGTTTTCTGCCACTGTAAAATTGAAAATTCTGCTCTAAACCTGATGATCCGGTATAAAGATCAAAAAAATCAGGATTGAATAAAGATGAGGTATATTGAAAATTCATTGAATTATTGAATTGCTGAATTAATTCCTAAGACCTATCTCTGTTGTAAAAGTTCTTATCAAACACAGTTTATTTAATATTTGTGTTAACCAGGCATAAAAATTGGCTATGACTATAAGCAGATTTGATCTAAAGCGCATTGAAAATGCAGCCTCTCACGAATGTGGAGGCGGGTGGTAGTGGCAGAGAGGTCAATGATGGTAACGTCAATGACCTCTTTCAGGGTATGGGGTGGACGAGGTCTGTTTAGTCGTTGATAATCGGCAAGTATATTGTGAATCCGGCAAAAATTTTATCCGGATCTTTTATCAAACGCGTGTTGTTCTTCCAGATGGCTTTCCAGTGACGGCTTGATCCATAAGTATTTCTGGCAATAGATGCTAACGTATCTCCACGCTTTATCAGGTATGGATCCCCTTTTTTGCTTTGAACAAATTTATCCGCTGGTTCTGGAAACGTTAATGTTGCTCCTTGTTTTATTACATTTTCAGAATCAATTTTTTCAGAATTGGCATTCTTAATGACTATCCATTGTTCATAATCACCGTATATCTCAAATGCAATTTTCATCAGAGTGTCATTTTGGTTGACGGTGTAATAGCCAAGGCTATAAGAATGGTCGTTTATATCTGAACCTGATGTGGCAAAATTCGATAATTTATAGGATATGGGTTTTGCTTTATTTTCTGTATAGGTGTTTGAAAATGAGTGATTTCCTTCTGTCTTTGTGGTCTTTTCCCGGTTGGGGTTTTCAGAAAGTGGTGATGATTCTTTGTCTCTGTTAATCGTGCCTTCTCTTTGCTTTGAATCAGAGCAGGCAGCCAGACCAAATGCCAGACCGATGATCAATAAACTTTTCATATATACACCTGGATAAAATGTTTTTGAATGAAGTGATTTTATTGTTGGTGAGGAAAATGAATAAATAAAGGTTGTTTGGTTTATTTGACTGGTCAGGTATTAACTATGACTTAACAATTACGTCAGGTATGCTTTATTGACAGTTAAGTAGCTAACCATATGAAATCATATATTTCTGACTCCTTGTTCAGGCACTCTGCTTCGTTACAACTCCGGTCACATAGCTACGGCTATGCTCCCTCCGTTGTGCCTCGCATAGCACCTGCCCAAGTAGCCAGAAATATGTGATTCCATATGGCCAGCTACTTATCTCTGTTATCGGTCTGGAGTTACTTAATCCGGTTGCCTCATTTGCAAT
>NZ_PJPV01000193.1 GCF_002864045.1 Endozoicomonas acroporae | reverse complement strand
GTGTTGGCTTTCGTGAACGCACAGAAAGACCAATTCAGAGCCCAGGAAATCGCCAACCTGCTGTGGGCCATGGCGAAAATGGTAGATAACGGGCAGGAGCGGACACCACAGTTCAAAAAGGCCCTGGCCGCGCTGTTGCCCCTCGTGAACGCACAGAAAGACCAATTCAGTGCCCAGGATATTGCCATTCTGCTTTGGGCCATGGCGAAACTGGTAGACAACGGGCAGGAGCGGACATCAGAGCTCAACAAGGCCGTGGCCGCACTGTTGCCCCTCGTGAACGCACAAAAAGCCAACTTTAAACCACAGGGTATCGCCAACCTGCTGTGGGCCATGGCGAAACTGGTAGACAACGGGCAGGACCGGACATCAGAGCTCAACAAGGCCGTGGCCGCACTGTTGCCCCTCGTGAACGCACAAAAAGCCAACTTTAAACCACAGGGTATCGCCAACATGCTGTGGGCCATGGCGAAACTGGCGGTCAACGGGCAGGAGCAGACACCGGGGCTCAACGAGGCCGTGGCCGCGCTGTTGCCCCTCGTGAACGTACAGAAAGACCAATTCAGTACCCAGGGTATTGCCACCCTGCTGTGGGCCATGGCGAATTTGATGGACAACGCGCAGGAGCGGACACCAGAGCTCAACGAGGCTGTGGCCGCGCTGTTGCCCCACGTTAACGCACAAAAAGCTAATTTTAAACCACAGGAAATCGCTAACCTGCTTTGGGCCACGGCCAAACTGGGCGAACTCGTTGAGCTGAACGTGGCTACCTCTACGTTCGAATCGCTTGTCTATCGAATCAGTGAGAACCTGCAGTTTTCTCAGCAAGAGATATCGATGTCTCTCTGGGGAGTCATGGTATGCTGTGCCAGGTTGGCTCTGGACTCCAATGCCAATAAAAGTAACGTGTTTGAAAAGCACATGGATGACCTGTTCACTCGCCTGGAAAATACCTCGCCAGATAATAAAGAAGAACAATCCGTCATTACCATGGCTGCAAGTTGGCTTGGCAGCACCTGTCCGGTCATTCCCCATTACCAGACGAACATTTCAAAAACCCAAGCCGACTTCCGCGATCAACTCCAATTATCTATTCCATCTCTGAAGATTGAAGAAGAAAAGAGTCTGAACTCATTACCTCCGGTTGACCTGCTTCTGCCAGATCACAACATGGTGATTGAAGTTCAGGGTCCTTCTCATTATGTGGGTGGTGATTTCAAAACCAGGAAGGGTTCGACTCTGCTTAAAATCGCACTGCTGCAAAAAGCAGGATTTGAGGTCATTGAAATCCCGGCTAACCAGCTTTTGAACAAAGATTTAATGAAACCATACATTGATCAAATAAAGACCAGGGTAAGCATCCCGCCACAGGGTCATGGCTCTGTATCACTCAAAAGAGGGTGGGCAGGTACTGCATACGTGACTGCCGAAGAACATTCAGAAGAACAAACCAGCCCGGCAAAGAGGAAGAAAACAAACAGCCAGTAATCGCCTTCCTCCCATCATGAATCAAGTAAACTTTTCCGCACAATGAACTTCTGAGCAGGACAGCAGTCTGCTTTTTATATTTTCATGAATTAATGAAATATAATTATGGATAGAAGTTCTGCTGGTATCAGTGGTAAATACGCAAGATCAGGTAATGATGACAACCAACCGAATGACCGTGCTGCTTCCAGGCGTGGGCGATATAGACAAGCCACAGTCAGACAGTGGGATAATACCCCACGCACAACCCCGAGGCGTAATAAATTTTACCATTCTGCTGCCGCAGGCCCTTCTCAATATCTACTGCGCCGTTCAGTAAACCCTGCTCAAAATTTTCATGCCCTCATCAAACCAGAAATAATGGCTGGTCTGGTGAGTAAATCGGATCGTCTCGGTCATCGCTATGATGGGAGAGATCACGGCCTATATGCCAGTTCAATTAAAAAATACACGTCAGCGTCTAAAAGGCCTTTAAATCGAGCGGAACAAAGCCAGCTGATGCGTTTGCTGCAAAATTTCGCAGCAACACGGAGCTGGAATTGGCGAAGCCTGACGACAACACTGCACTCATTTACTTCAGCGGGTGTTTTTACCCTTCATAAACCCATGGATGGGCGTGTTCAACTCACTCAAGCTGCCTTATTATCGACGCTACTGGATGCAATAATATTCAATTGCAACCAAAAACCTGAAGCCAGTGATATTGGAGCTCAGGAAATCGCCAATCTGCTGTGGGCCATGGCGAAACTGATGGACAACAGGCAGGAACTAACACCAGGGCTCAACGAAGCCGTAGCCGTGTTGTTGCCCCACGTGAACGCACACAAAGACCAATTTATTCCTCAGCATATTGCCAACCTGCTGTGGGCCATGGCGAAACTGGTGGACAACGGGCTGGAGCGCACAGCAGAGCTCAATGAGGCTGTGGTCGTGTTGTTGCCCCACGTAAACGTACAGAAAGACCAATTTATTCCTCAGGCTATCGCTAACCTGTTGTGGGCCATGGCGAAACTGGTGGACAACGGGCTGGAGCGGATATCAGGGCTGAACGAGGCCGTGGCCGCCCTGTTGCCCCTCGTGAACGCACAGAAAAATCAATTTACTCCTCAGCATATCACCAACCTGCTGTGGGCCATGGCGAAACTGGTGGACAATGGGCTGGAGCGGACACCTGGGCTCAACGAGGCCGTGGCCGCGCTGTTGCCCCAAGTGAACGCACAAAAAGACCAGTTTAATGCCCAGGGTATCGCCAACCTGCTGTGGGCCATGGCGAAACTGGTGGACAACGGGCTGGAGCGGACACCAGAGCTCAACGAGGCCGTGACCGCCCTGTTGCCCCCCATAAACGCACAGAAAAACCAACTTAATGCCCAGGGCATTGCCAACCTGATGTGGTCCATGGCGAAACTGGCGAACAACGGGCTGGAGCGGACACCAGGGCTCAAAGAGGCGGTGGTCACGCTGTTACCCCTCGTGAGCGCACAGAAAGACCAATTTAATCCCCAGGGAATCACCAACCTGCTGTGGGCCATGGCGAAACTGGTGGACAACGGGCAGGAGCAGACACCAGAGCTCAACGAGGCCGTGGCCGCGCTGCTGCCCCATGTGAACGCACAGCAAAACCAATTTATTCCTCAGCATATCTCCAACCTGCTGTGGGCCATGGCGAAACTGGTGGACAACGGGCAGGAGCAGACACCAGAGCTCAAAGAGGCTGTGGCCGCGCTGTTGCCCTGCGTGAACACACAGAAAGACCAATTTAATCCCCAGGATATCGCCATCCTGCTGTGGACCATGGCGAAACTGGTGGACAACGGGCACGAGCAGACACCAGATCTCAACAAGGCCGTGGCCGTGCTGTTGCCCCACGTGAACGCACAGA
>NZ_PJPV01000192.1 GCF_002864045.1 Endozoicomonas acroporae | reverse complement strand
TTTTTTTGCAATCTGCCAGATCACATATATTATTATTGAGTTCCGGGACTCTCATTATGTGTGTGGTGATTTCAACACCAGGAATGGTTCGACTCTGCTGAAAATCGCACTGCTGCAAAAAGCAGGATTTGAGGTCATTGAAGTCCCGGTTAACACGCTTTTGAACCCGGATTCAATAAAACGATGTATTGATCAAATAAAGACCAGGGTAAACATCCCGCCACAGGGTCATGGCTCTGTAATCAGTTAAAAGCGAGTCGGCAGATGAGAGATACGGCACTGCTTAGTATATAAACATTTCAGCAAAATGAACTTCTGAACGGCACAGCAGTCTGCTTTTTATATTTTCATGAATTAATGAAATATAATTATGGATACAAGCTCTGCCGGTATCAGTGGTCAATACGCCAGATCAGTTAATGATTGTAACCGTCCGGGTGGCCATGCCGCTTCCTCAAGGCGTGGACGATACCGACATGCCACGGTCAGGCAGTGGGATGATACCCCAAGCACTAACCCGGGGCGTAATACATCTTACCGTTCTGCTGACGCATGCCCTTCTCAAAATCTACAGCGCCGTTCAGTAAACCCTGCTCAAGATTTTAATGCGCTCATCAAAAAGGAAATAATGGATGATCTGGTGAGTCAATCGGATCGTTTGGGTCATCGCTATGATGGAAGAAATCACAGCTGGTATGCCAATTCAATTAAAAAATACACATCAGCTGCTAAAAGAGCGTTAAATCGAGCGGAACAAAGCCTGCTGACAGGTTTGCTGCAAAATTTTACCGTAACACGGCGTTGGGACTGGCGAAGCCTTACGACCACACTTCATTCATTAACTTCAGCGGGTGTTTTTACCCCTCATAAACCCATGGATGAGCGTGTTAAGTGTACTCAGGCTGCCTTATTGTCGACACTACTGGATGCAATCATATTCAAGTGCAACCAAAAACCTCAAGCCAGGGACATTGATGCCCGGGGAATCGCCAACCTGCTGTGGGCCATGGCGAAACTGATGGCCAACGGGCAGGAGTGGACACCAGGGCTCAAAGCGACAGTGGCCGCGCTGTTGCCCCACGTGAACGCACAGAAAGACCAATTTAATACTCAGCATATCGCCAACCTGCTGTGGGCCTTGGCGAAACTGGTAGACAACGGGCAGGCGTGGACACCAGGGCTAAAAAGGGCCGTGGCCGCATTGTTGCTCCAGGTAAACGCACAGAAAGATCAATTTAATGCCCAGGGAATCGCCAACCTGCTGTGGGCCATGGCGAAACTGGTGGACAATGGGCAGGAGCGGATACCAGAGCTCAAAGAGGCCGTAGCCACCCTGTTGTCGCAGGTGAACGCACAGAATGACCAATTCAATACTCAGGATATCGCCAACCTGCTGTGGGCCATGGCGAAGCTGGTGGACAACGGACAGGAGCAGACAACAGGCCTCAAAGCGACAATAGCCACGTTGTTGCCCCACGTGAACGCACAGAAAGACCAATTTATTCCTCAGCATATCGCCAACCTGCTGTGGGCCATGGCGAAACTGGTGGACTACGGGCTGGGGCGGACACCAGGGCTCAAAAAGGCCGTGGCTGCGCTGTTGCCCCACGTGAAGGAACAGAAAAACCTATTTAAGGCCCAGGGTATCGCCAACCTGGTGTGGGCGATGGCAAAACTGGTGGACAACGGGCAGCAGTGGACACCGAGGCTCAAAGAGACCGTGGCCACGCTGTTGCCCCACGTGAACGCACAGAAAAACCAATTTAAGGCCCAGGGTATCGCCAACCTGCTGTGGGCCATGGCGAAACTGGTGGACTACGGGCTGGAGCGAACACCAGGGTTCACAGAGACCATGACCGCACTGTTGCCCCATGTGAACACCCACAAAGACCAATTTATTCCTCAGCATACCGCCAACCTGCTGTGGGCCATGGCGAGACTGGTAGACAACGGGCAACAGTGGACACCAGGGCTCAAAGCGGCTGTGGCCGCGCTGTTGCCCAACGTGAACGCACAGAAAGACCAATTTAATGCCCAGGATATCGCCAACCTGCTGTGGGCCATGGCGAAACTGGTGGTCAGCAGGCAGAAGCAGATACCAGGGCTCAACGAGGCCGTGGCCGCGTTGTTGTTCCATGTGAACACACAGAAAGACCAATTTAATGCCAAGGGCATTGTCAGCCTGCTGTGGGCCATGGCGAAACTGGTGGACAACGGACTGGAGCGGACACCAGGGCTCAACAAGGCCGTGGCCACCCTGTTGCCCCTCATGAACGCACAGAAAAACCAGCTAAATGCCCAGGGAATCGCCAACCTTCTGTGGGCCATGGCGAAACTGGTGGACAACGGGCTGGAGCGGACACCAGGGCTCAAAGAGGCGGTGGTCACGCTGTTACCCCACGTGAACGCACAGAAAAACCAATTTAAGGCCCAGGGAATCGCCAACCTGCTGTGGGCCATGGCGAAACTGGTGGACAACGGGCTGGAGCGGACACCAGAGCTCAACGAGGCCTTGGCCGCGCTGTTGCCCCATGTGAAGGCACAGCAAAACCAATTTACTCCTCAGCATATCGCCAACCTGCTGTGGGCCATGGCGAAACTGGTGGACAACCGGCAAGAGCGGACACCAGAGGTCAAAGAGGCCGTGGCCGCGCTGTTGCCCTGCGTGAAGACACAGAAAGACCAATGTAATCCTCAGGATATCGCCATCCTGCTGTGGGCCATGGCAAAACTGGTGGACAACGGGCAGGAGCGGACACCAGAGGTCAAAGAGGCCGTGGCCGCGCTGTTGCCCTGCGTGAACACACAGAAAGACCAATTTAATCCCCAGGATATCGTCATCCTGCTGTGGGCCATGGCGAAACTGGTGGACAACGGTCAGGAGCGGACACCAGAATTCAAAGAGGCCGTGGCCGCACTGTTACCCCACGTGAACGCACAGAAAGCCAGCTTTAAATCACAGGAAATCGCCAACCTCCTGTGGGTCATGGCGAAACTGGTGATCCATGAGCAGGAGCAGACACCAGAGCTCAACAAGGCCGTGACCGCCCTGTTGTCCCAAGTGAACGCACAGAAAGACCAGTTTATTCCTCAGCATATCGCCAGCCTGCTGTGGGCCATGGCGAAACTGGGTGAGCTCGTTGAGCTGAATGTGGTTAAATCCACGTCTGAACTTCTTGTCTACCAAATCAGTCAATGCCCTCAGTTATCTCAGCAAGATATATCAATGTCTCTCTGGGGAGTATTGGTATGCTGTGCCAGGCTCTCTCCAGATGCCAATGCCAATAAAAACAGCTTGCTTGAAAAGCACATGGATGCCCTGTTTACTCGCCTGAAAAATGCAGCCCCAAACAATGGCGATGAACAATCCATCATTGCCATGGCCGCAAGCTGGCTTGGCAGACCGTGTCCGATCGTCCCCCATTACCAGACAACCATTTCAAAACTTCAAACCGACTTCCGCGATCAACTTCAATCATGTATTCCCTCTTTAAAGATTGAAGCAGAAAGGAGTCTGAACTCATTACCTCCGGTTGATCTGTTACTGCCAGACCACAATATTATTATTGAAATTCAGGGCCCCTCTCATTACGTGTGTGGTGATTTCAAAACCAGGAATGGTTCGACTCTGCTGAAAATCGCACTGCTGCAAAAAGCAGGATTTGAGGTCATTGAAATCCCGACTTACACCTTTTGGAACCCGGATTCAATAAAACGATGTATTGATCAGATAAAGACCCGGGTGGACATCCCGCCTCAGGGCCATGGCTTCGTATCATATAAAATCGGGTGGGCAGATGAGGCAAACGTTACCGTCGATAAAGGGTGTCAATCCTCAGATCACTGTTACCTGGCCGCCGAAGAACATTTAGAAAAGCAAACAGGCAAACCAATAAAAAGAAAAAGGAAGAGAAAAAAAAAGCCAATAACCTCTTCCCTTTCACCATGACTCCAGAACTGTGTTGATATTCCAGGGAAGGAGCGCCAGCGTTGAATACCTGTTGCCCAAAATGATTTGAAAATAACGGATTGGTGGCATCAGATGTAGATGTGTATCCCCAACGGCTTGGTCTTATAGGCATTTCAGTAAAATGAACTTCTGAACAGAACAGCAGTCTGCTTTTTATGCTTTCATGAATTAATGAAATATAATTATGGACAGAAGCTCTGCAGGTATCAGTGGTAAATACGCAAGATCAGATAATGCTTACAACCAACCGAATGACCATGCCGCTTGTTCAAGGCGTGGGCGATATAGAAATGCCAAAGTCAAACAAGGGGATAATCCCCCCCACACTGCTACGGGGCGCAATGCATTTTACCATTCTTCTGCCCCATGTTCTTCTCAATATCTACAGCGCCGTTCAGTAAACCCTGCTCAAGATTTTAATGCGCTCATCAAACCAGAAATAATGGATGGCCTGGTGAGTAAATCGGATAGTTTCGCTCATCGCTATGATGGAAGAGATCACGGCCTATATGCCAGTTCAATTAAAAAATACACGTCAGCGTCTAAAAGACCATTAACTCGAGCAGAACAAAGCCAACTGATGCATTTGCTGCAAAATTTCACAGTCACACGGAGCTGGAATTGGCGAAGCCTGACGACAACATTTCACTCATTGACTTCAGCAGGTGTTTTTACCCCTCATAAGCCCGTGGATCAGCGTGTTAAGCTCACTCAAGCTGCTTTATTGTCCAGGCTATTTGGTGCAATAACGTTCAAGTGCAACCAAAAACCTCAAGCCAGGGATATCGATGCCCGGGGAATCGTCAACCTGCTGTGGGCCATGGCAAAAATGGTGGACAACGGGCAGGAACGGACACCAGAGTTCAAAAAGGCCGTGGCCGCCATTTTGCCCCACGTGAACACACAGAAAGAGCAACTTATTCCTCAGCATATCGCTAACCTGCTGTGGGCCATGGTGAAACTGGTGAACAACGGGCAGGAACAGACACCCGGGCTCAAAGAGGCCGTGGCTGCACTTTTGCCCCACGTGATAACACAGAAAGACCAATTTATTCCTCAGCATATCGCTAACCTGCTGTGGGCCATGGCGAAACTGGTGGACGACGGGCAGGAGTGGATACCAGGACTCAAAGAAGCTCTGGTTGCGTTGTTGCCCCACGTGAGCGTACAAAAAGTTGGCTTTAATCCACAGGAAATCGCTAACCTGCTGTGGGCCATGGCTAAATTCGTGATCAACGGGCAGGAGCAGACACCCGGGCTCAACGAAGCCGTGGCCGAGCTGCTGCCCCACGTCAACGTGCAGAAAGACCAATTTAATGCCCAGGATATCGCCAACCTGCTGTGGGCCATGGCGAAACTGGTGATCAACGGACAGGAGCGGACACCAGAGCTCAAAGAAACCCTGGCCACGCTATTGTCCCGGGTAAACGTACATAAAAACCAGTTCAATCCCCAGGGTATCGCCAACCTGCTGTGGGCCATGGCGAAACTGGTGGACAACGGGCTGGAGCGAACACCAGAACTTAACAAAGCCGTGGCCGGGCTGTTGCACCACGTAAATGCACAGGCTAACAAACCACAGGAAATCTCCAACCTGCTCTGGGCCATAGCGAAACTGGTGGACAACGGGCTGGAGCGGACACCAGAGTTCAAAGAGGCCCTGGCCGCGCTGTTGCCCCACGTGGTCGCACAAAAAGCTAACAGTAAACCACAGGAAATAACCAACCTGCTGTGGGCCGTGGCGAAACTGGTGGACAACGGACTGGAGTGGACACCAGAGCTCAAAAAAGCTGTGGCCAGGCTGTTGCCTCACGTGAACGCACAGAAGGCTAACTTTACCCCAAAGGGTATTGCCAACCTGGTGTGGGCCATAGCGAAACTGGTGGACAACGGGCTGGAGCGGACGCCAAAGCTCAAAGAAGTCGTGGCCAGGCTGTTACCCCATGTGAACGCACAGACAGCTAACTTTAACCCACAGGGTATTACCAACCTGCTGTGGGCCATGGCGAAACTGGTGGACAG
>NZ_PJPV01000191.1 GCF_002864045.1 Endozoicomonas acroporae | reverse complement strand
AAAATTCCAGATTTATGTTAGGGGTGCTGAATAGTTACCTTCGCTTTTCTGATGGCAGCTTTGGTGTTATGGATTTTAGTGAAATGCTGTCATATAAAACCAGCCTAACCCGAGCTTTAGAGGATGACGTTTTTTTCAGCGCTTTTTTATCGAGCTAGGGGCTCTTTGCTGGCCTAATGGCCTGGAGTTCAGTGCAGGCAGCCTTTATAAAAGGCTTGAAGATTCCGGTAAACTGGTTAAGCCTGCTGCTTAAGGGCCTGCTTTAAAAAACTCACCCTTAAGACCTTATTGGTGGTATTGCTGGCTTTGGGATTGAACCTAAAACTTTCTTCGATACAGGAAAACAGCTATTGCGGTTTTGTTGAAGCGTTTCAATGTGTTAGCTTTTGCCTTCCTGAACAGCAGCATCATCAACTCTTACACAATGCTTTACACAAAAACAATTTAGCCTGTCTCCTCATTCATTACCAATGGCTGTAACGCTTTAACTTTTTAATCGTCGTTCTTTTTGCTGGTTTCCCTTTTGGAGTACATTCAAGATTCAAGACTTGGCACTGGATTCCTCTTTCACCTTATGGAGATAGAACCGCACCTCAATTTTTCCATAATCAACATGGCCATCATTATCGATAGTGGCAGTACGACTGAGCGAGATGCGAGATTGACTGTCATATTTAAGAGGCTCTCCATCAGTAGCTCCTGCCCCCCCCACAAAGGTTGGAATAGCGTTCATGCGGTAGGTGATGTCAGTGCTGTTGTCATTACGTATCACGTCGATGGCCAGCTCTGGGTTTTGTTGGGTTAGCAGACCCCAATCGGGCATCATGTCAAACAGAGTACCCTGGAGACAGTAGAGCATATGATTAAGCTCGGTCTGGTTGATGTGGCTGAGTATCTGCATCTGTGTTTCGATCGGTAGCCCATCAAGGCTACTGATAATCTCGCCTTCTAACGCCTGACGAACTTCGTTGGCGGCATCCGTCTCATAATGAGCCATCTTATGGCGGTATTCAGCGCATAGAGCACTATTGTCAAAGTTGACTCCATTGTTGTTGTGAATACGTACAGTGTTTCTGATCAAATCGACACCGATCTGGTTGGGGATGACAAGTTGGCCTTTTTTATCTAAATCGGCTTTCATGGCGAGCATATCGCTTTCATGGCAACTGTCACTGGGGATTCGCACCTTCCTTTCAATCTCAGCCGGTATGACCAGATCCTCAAAAATATGGTCTGGAGCCTGTATAGTAGCAATAATCTTATCGTTGATTTTGTCCGCCATTTTACTGAGAAAGCGCTGGTTGGTATTTGGGTTGGAGCGGAGAATACCTTTGTGGACAGTGGGCATGAGAACCAATTGCTCTTGCAGGTAGTCTCGAAACAAAGCCAGTTGCCGGGTCGTGCAGGGTGGATCGCCCAGCATCTCGAGTTCATCCATATAGGCGTTGATGAGGGCCTCGATTTGCTGACACTGCTCTGAACTATTATGGGTCGTATCGGTCAGCTTTTGAGTTGCGGTCTGGATTTTCTCCTCGAGAATTATAAGCTGATCCTTCTCTTGTTTACTCTGTTTGAGGTCAGTGATCTTATGGGGCGAAGATAGGGTGATTTGGTGTTTCTCCAGACCAAAATCTGTCCACTTATTGGGTAATGCATGACCAGCTTTGCCAATTGTTGGCTCAATCTCAGCATCTGCTATTTGAGAAATTCGGCCTGCACTGGTGTTTTGAGGTTTCTCCGGATTGTTGTTGTTTGGTGGGATGGCTGGCTGACTCGGGGTGCTCTCATCGACCTTACTCATTGGCTTCATCCATGTGCGCTGTTGGGTATCTCGAAGTATAGGAAACGGATCAGGCATCTCACGATCGACGACCGGTAGGCACCGGCAAATCCGGAAGCCAGTGTCAGGGCTTTCTTTTTACTGGTTTCCCTTTTTGAACAGAAGAAAGAGGACGCCCTTCTGTCTTGATTGCCGCTTCCCTGCTAATTAAAAGAAAAGTCTGGCTACAGAACTCCTTTTGGACAACCAGGTTTTGCCCCGCTTCCATAAGCCGTTCCGAGAGTTATCATCGTACCGCAACTGCCCGTAATCTTGGATTGGCAAGTATGCCGGTGATGATCAGGCTGGTGCACTGGGAATGGCTCAAGACGCGAGGACTTTATGGCTTTGAGTGTTAGCAAAATCCTTTTGGCTGGTTTCCGTCGCGATGTCAACGTGGTAAGCCGGTTATATCTGGTCATATACGTATACCCGTGCACTTAAATGCCGGTAAGGCGGGCAGATATAAGGGTGTATAAAACTTGCGTATGAATCGCGGAGTGGTAGGATTGCCGCCATTTTAGTTGCTCAGCCCCTGGAGCAGACAGATTTAAAAGTGTGTACAAATATGTGTACGAAAAAAATTTAAAGATTTTGAAAGGCGGAATAAGTTTTGGAAATTAATAAGTTAAGAAACGTTGCCATTATCGCCCACGTAGACCACGGCAAGACTACGCTGGTGGATAAGCTGCTGCAGCAGTCAGGTACTCTGGGTCGTAAGGACCAGGGCGCTGAGCGTATCATGGACTCCAATGACCAGGAAAAAGAGCGTGGTATTACCATCCTGGCCAAGAACACTGCGATTGAGTGGCAAGATTTCCATATCAATATCGTTGATACCCCGGGACACGCTGACTTCGGTGGTGAAGTTGAGCGGGTACTCTCCATGGTTGACTCGGTTCTGCTGCTGGTGGATGCCGTTGATGGTCCGATGCCACAGACCCGCTTTGTTACCCAGAAGGCCTTTGAGCAGGGCCTGAGCCCGATTGTGGTAATCAACAAGGTTGATCGTCCGGGTGCTCGCCCTGACTGGGTTATGGATCAGGTATTTGATCTGTTTGATCGTCTGGGCGCTACGGATGAGCAGCTGGACTTCCCGGTGATTTACGCCTCCGCACTGAACGGTGTTGCCGGTCATGATCCGGACAATCTGGCTGAAGATATGACACCGCTGTTTGAGATGATTACTGAGCGTGTGCCTGCACCACCGGTCAATGTTGACGGTCCTTTGCAGATGCAGATCAGTGCCCTGGATTACAACAGCTACGTCGGTGTAATCGGTATTGGTCGTATTACCCGTGGTGTACTGAAGCCAGGTCAGCAGATTGTGCTGGTGGATCGTGACAACAAGCAGCGTAAGGCCAAAGTGCAGCAGGTCATGGGGCATCTGGGGCTTGAGCGTGTTGAAGTGGCCAAAGCCCGTGCCGGTGACATTGTCTGCATTACCGGTATCGATAAGCTGAACATTTCTGACACGATCTGTGATCCTGAGCGTCCGGAAATGCTGCCACCGCTGACGGTTGATGAGCCAACAGTCAGTATGACCTTCCAGGTGAATGACTCTCCGTTTGCTGGTCAGGATGGCAAGTTCGTTACCTCCCGTAATATCCGTGAGCGTCTTGATCGCGAACTGATCTCCAACGTAGCGTTGCGTGTTGAGCAGGGCGATGATGCGGATAAGTTCAAGGTATCCGGCCGTGGTGAACTGCACCTGTCTGTTCTGATTGAAACCATGCGTCGGGAAGGGTTTGAGCTGGCGGTTTCCCGTCCACAGGTGGTGGTAAAGGAAATTGACGGCGTTAAGCAGGAGCCCTTTGAGCACGTGGTGGTGGACATTGAAGAACAGCACCAGGGGCCGGTGATGGAAGAGCTTGGCCAGCGCCGTGCTGAACTGAAAGATATGGTGCCGGATGGCAAAGGGCGTGTGCGTCTTGACTTCATTATGCCGGCCCGTGGTCTGATCGGTTTCCGTTCCCAGTTCCTGACCATGACTTCAGGCAGCGGTATCCTGACCTCCATCTTCGATCACTACGGTGAAGTCAAGGGTGGGGAAGTTGGCCAGCGCAACAACGGAGTTCTTATCTCCATGGTGAATGGCAAGGTGCTGGCCTATGCGTTGTTCAGCTTGCAGGAGCGTGGCCGTCTGTTCATTAACCCGAACGTTGATGTCTATGAAGGCCAGATTATCGGTCTGCATAGTCGTGATAACGATTTGACGGTAAACCCCACCAAAGCCAAGCAGCTGACGAACATTCGTGCTGCAGGTACCGATGAGAATATAATTCTGACACCGCCGGTTCGCCACTCTCTGGAACAGGCCCTGGAGTTTATTGATGATGATGAGCTGGTTGAGGTGACGCCCAACCACATCCGTATTCGCAAAAAGTTCCTGAAGGAGCATGAGCGTAAGCGTGCAAGTCGTTCAAAGTAATACTGGCGAATAACTGAAATACTGTATGCAAAACCCCACTTGGTGTGGGGTTTTTATGGCCCTAACCAGGGATTGCCGGGGTATGGGACCGTGGTCGTTAGCTGAGTAATAATCGCTGCAATAACAAGGCATGCCACAAAGGTATAACCCGGCGATGCAATCCAGCCTTCCAGAAAGTGAGGGTCACGTTTCCCTACCGCTAAAAAGTGTCTTTTCTTTTCATGTTTAACCCGTTTCTTTTTATCTGCCTTGTAGCGCTGTCGCATTTGTTCAATGTCGGACGTTGTCAGGGGAGATACCGGGGGTCTGTTGTTTTTCTGGCTCAGTCGGTGAGAGACCAGAAAGCCGTATTCCAACGGTGAGGTGAGTAATATGACCGGGTTGCTGTGCGGGTTGTCGTAGAGTTCAGGAATGGCTGCAAACAGCTCTTCACTATTGTCCAGAACCACTGCTGGCGAGGACGTCAGATCGGTGCTGACGGGCCCCGGACCCAGCATTTTTCTGGTGGCTATTCGGTTGTGGCTGATATCGATATCAACAATATACAGATTCGCTGACAGGGCGATGCATTGCAAAACAGCATGCCGCTTCTCCTTAACCCCCTTGAAGTTCTCCAGCATTAACATTTCTGGGCAAACCCGGGTGTTGCTAATGGTGGTTCTGGTTAATAGTTCAAACAGCTTGTTATAGAGCTCGTCATCATGGGCGAGATGCTTCTCCAGCTCCGTGTGGTGGCTCAACCAGGCCGCAAGGTCATTCTTGCTCTGCTCAAGGATGAACGTTGCAAAGACGTTTTTCTCTTTTTTATTTAGATCCAATGCTGGCTGAAGCAGTTGATGCAGCTCATCATCCGCCGTTCTGCCCGCCGAAATAAGCAGTTGTGAAAGATAGTGATAAAATTGTTCGGGTCGACAGGTATGCAGGGCTTGTAAAGCCGTCAGGGTATATTGCCAGCGATCATGCTGTTGGGTTTCAGGATTGGTTGAGTAAATCTTAAAGCCCGTCCTGGCTACCCATTGCTGAATCATTATTTGATCATCTTCAGAGAAGTACCGGGATGCTCTGGCGGGTATTGCCATTAGGATGATCAAAAAGACCACAATTGTTTTAATTACTTTTCCAGGTTGGTATTTCATATTCTTCGGGCTGTTGCTGTTTATTACCCTCTCCAGAGAGGTCGGTGTACGTAGCTGAATGGCGTGGTGTTATCAGTAGAGGATGTTTAAATTCAGAAAGTACTAGTACATGGTTTCAATGAGTTTGACGGGTTGTCGTGCCTACGCACTCCGTTCGTCCTGAGCCTGCCGAAGGGCCCATAGGGCCTAAAGGCGGAAACTCCAGACTCTGATAGATCGTGCCAAGCACCCTTCGTCCGTGCATCCTGAGCGGAGCCGAAGGACGCTCAGGGTGAACGGAGATTGTACACGTCAAACTCATTGACACCATGTACTAGGTCTCAGACAGGTTGTCGCCGAATTAGTTCAAGTTATGTTTTTAAAAGTGACGACGTGCCCTTTGCCGCAATAACCGTTTAAGGTTAAGGTTAGGCATTGTTCTGGTGTTTTCCTGAAAGGATTTTCCATGCGCACCCTGTATCCCGCCATCAAACCCTACGCTACCCGGCACCTGCAAGTTGATGATATTCATGAGATATACATTGAAGAGTGTGGTTCTCAGGATGGGCTACCGGTTCTTTTCGTGCATGGTGGACCGGGTGCCGGTTGTACAGAGCAGGATCGCCGTTTTTTTGATCCGGAAAAGTATCGGATTATTCTTTTTGATCAGAGGGGGAGTGGGCGCTCCAGACCCCATGCTGAACTGGAGCACAATAATACCACTGCACTGATTGAAGACATGGAGTTGATTCGTGAAAACCTGGGAGTTGAGCGGTGGCTGGTATTTGGTGGCTCCTGGGGCTCAACACTTTCGTTGCTGTATGCCCAGGCGCATCCGAAGCGTTTGTCAGGACTGGTTCTCAGGGGTGTTTTTCTTTCCCGGCAACAGGATCTTGACTGGCTTTATAAAGAGGGAGCCAGCAGAGTATTTCCGGATCACTGGGCGCACTTTCTGGAGCTGATACCGGAAGGTGAACGCGGCGATCTTCTGGAAGCTTACTATCAGCGGCTGTTTGGCGAGGATGAACTGGCCAGAATGAATGCTGCCAAGCACTGGTCTTTGTGGGAGGGCAATACGGCAACCCTGCGCCCCAACCATGAACTGGTGGATCATTTTGCTGATCCACACCTGGCCTTATCCCTTTCGCGGATAGAGTGCCATTACTTTAAACATAAGTCCTTCATTAACCCGAATCAGATTATAGAGAAGATGAATCTGATATCAGCCATTCCCGGCGTGATCGTGCATGGGCGTTATGACATGATCTGTCCGCTGGATAATGCACAGGCGCTTGCGGATCACTGGCCGCAGGCAGATTTGCAGATTATCCGGGATGCCGGTCACGCTTCCTGTGAGCCGGGCATTGTGGATGCACTGGTCAGGGCAACGGATGATTTTGCCCGAAGATTGGCTCCATAAAAGCAGAGCGTATTGGAAAAACAACTCGAGATGCATCGATGAAAGGGTTGATTCAGCGGGTCAGTCATGCCAGCGTGGTGGTGGATGGGGAAACGGTCGGAGAAATCGGTTCCGGCATTCTTCTGTTGCTGGGGGTCGAAAAAGGGGATGACCTGGCTCTGGCGGATAAACTGCTGGAAAAAGTGTTGAAATATCGAATTTTCAGTGATGATCAGGGCAGGATGAAACTTGGTTTGCGCGATGTGGGGGGCGGCCTGCTTATTGTTTCCCAGTTCACCCTGGTTGCGGATACCCGTAAAGGTTTGCGCCCGGGTTTCAGTGCCGGAGCCTCTCCTGAGCAGGGAGAAAAGCTATATCACTACTTTGTTGAGCGGGCTGAAGCTCTGCATCACAATGTTGCCACCGGCCGCTTTGGTGCAGATATGAAAGTCTCTCTGCTCAATGATGGGCCGGTGACGTTTCTGCTGGAGTCTTAGCGTCAAATACCGAAAAACGGAATGGATCATCAAGCCCGGTAATGGGCTGATGATCCATATTTTGGCTACAGTGCAGCATTATCATCCTCGGAAGCATCTGTTTCGACCGTTTTGAATACCTCCATTTCAAACTCAGGCTTGCCATTGAGGGGAAGCAAGGGTGGCATGCCTTCAGCATCTTCCTTGTTGAAGAAACAGTAAGTAGACTCATCAACAGGGAGTGGCTCGTAGGTGTAATTTACATAGCCCTCTTCCACTCCTTCAAGTTCCACATCTTCAGCTTCCAATCGCGTCGGGTCAAAGTCGCTTTTGTCAAGCTCGGCCAGATAACGCTGATGGTAGAAGTATGGAGTAATTTTATCGGCAATCGCTACAGGCCCGGGGCTTACTGCTGCAAGGCCGGAAAATATCACCTGGCCGGCAGGGTAATAGTATGGGCCAAAAAACGCATTTGCTGTTAGACAGCAAAGCTGCTTTGCAAAATAGCCAGTAACTGTATAGTCGACAACAGCTTTAACAGCCCTGGGGCCAAACTGCACAGTTATACCTCCGCCAATACGTCCAGCTACGAACATGGCTAAAGGTCGAGACACGGGCTCGGAATAACTGATAAACCTCTTGGTTAATCGGGCTATTCCGCCTGGTATGGCAGAACCAATCATGGTTAACCTCCTTATTAAAATTCTTTTGAACTATTGTTCTAGACTATGAGGTTTCGGAAAAGTTCCGCCAATGTTGGCTAATTGGGCAAAATAATTGCAAATAAGGCGATAGAGGGCCTGACATTGGGTGTCAGGCGGGTATTATTACATCTGCTCGACGGTTTCAATGCCCAGCAGGCCAAGACCCAGCTTCAGGGTTCTGGCGGTCAGGGCGCAGATCTGCAGGCGGCTGTTGCGCAGGTCTTCAGAAACGCCTTCCTTGTTCACCGGGCATGCTTCATAGAACTTCATAAAGGCACCGGAGATGTCGTACAGATAGGCGCACAGCTGATGTGGCAGGCCTTCTCTGGCAACGGATTCAATGGTTTCGCTGAAGCGGCACAGCTGCAGGGCCAGCTCCCGTTCAGCATCGTTCTCAATCAGGATATCACCAGTGAGGTCAGACTCGCTGATACCGGCCTTGCGGAAGATGCTCATGATCCGGGTGTAGGCATAGAGCAGGTAAGGTGCGGTATTGCCCTCAAAGGCCAGCATGTTATCCCAGTCAAAAACATAGTCGCTGGTCCGGTTTTTGGAAAGGTCCGCATATTTTACCGAGCCAATGGCCACAGAGCGGATCACATTTACCTTCTGTTCTTCTGAAAGGTCGCCGGATTTGCTGGCAATCAGGGCGGCTGCGCGTTCTTCCGCCTCGTCCAGAAGGTCTGCCAGCTTGATGGTGGTGCCGGCACGGGTCTTGAACGGTTTGCCATCTTTGCCCAGCATCATGCCAAAGGCGTGGTGTTCCAGTGAAGCGTGGTCAGACGCAAATCCTGCCTTGCGGGCAATGGTGAATACCTGGTCGAAATGCTGTCCCTGGCGTGCATCTACGTAATAGAGAACGCGATCGGCGTTCAGGGTATGGCAGCGGTGACGGATCGCCGCCAGGTCGGTGGTTGTGTAAAGGAAACCACCTCCGGACTTCTCGACGATGACGCCCATTGGGTCGCCATCCTTGTTTTTGAACTCATCCAGAAAGACAACCCTGGCACCGCTGTCTTCACTCAACAGTCCCTGTTCATCCAGCAGCTGGATGATCACGGGCAGACTGTCGTTATAGGCGCTTTCCCCCATCACATCAGCAGCGGTCAGTGAGACATTCAGGCGGTCATAGTTATCCTGGTTGTGTGACAGAGTGGTATCCACCAGTTTTTTCCACAGTTTCAGGCAGTACTCGTCGCCGGCCTGCAGGCGGACCACATAGCTTCTGGCGCGGGTGGCGAAGTCCGGGTTGTCATCAAAATGCTTCTTGGCTTCGCGATAGAACGTTTCCAGGTCAGAAAGCTCCATGCTCATGGCTTCCTGGTTCTCTTTCTCAAGTTCTTCCAGGTGGGCGATCAGCATGCCAAATTGCGTACCCCAGTCCCCCAGGTGGTTCTGGCGGATCACCTTGTGTCCGAGAAACTCCAGGGTTCTGGCGGTTGAGTCGCCGATAATGGTGGAGCGCAGGTGGCCAACGTGCATCTCTTTGGCAACGTTCGGCGCTGAGTAATCAACCACCACGGTTTGCCTGTTGTCGGTCTGTGCAACACCAGCCCGGGGATCGTGGACGGCAGACTGAAGACTGCTGGCCAGCCATTGGGGGGCGAGATGAATGTTGATGAAACCGGGTCCGGCAATGTCAACCTTGCTGGCAATGCCATCAAGGTCCAGATTATCGATCACTTTTTGTGCCAGTTCCCGTGGGTTCATACCCATTTTTTTGGCCGCAGCCATCACAGCGTTGCACTGGTAATCACCAAAGTTCGCCCGTGCGCTGGGACGAACCATGGCCGGGGTCTCCTCTGGAGCACCCGCAGCAATAAGCGCTTTGATGACCTTGTCGTCAAGCAGCTTGAGAATATTCATGCATGAGTCCTTGGTTAAAACTCGCTGGAATTTAAATGGCGGGAATGCTATCGAAAAAGGCCATTTGTCTCAATAGAGGCAATAGCCGTGCTTGAACTTATATCAGTAAGGCTGGAGATAATGGTATCTTTATCCGGGTGTGTTCATAAACAGCCGGACAAACACAGACCTGATAATAGATAAGTTGAGAGATATGACATCCAGATCAAACAATAGCAGGCGGGGAGCCAGTAAATCGACCAATGCCGGTAAATCAGCCGGTGTGTCTCTGCCCAACTGGGCCTGGCTGCTGGCAGGTCTGGTTATTGGTGTGTTTGCTGCTTTTCTGGCAGGGCTAACGCCCTCTGCCAAAGATGTGCGCAGCGTAGCAGGTCAGGTCAAGTCATCGTCCGGGGATGAACAGCAAAAAGATAATCAGCCGGTGTTTGATTTTTATACCCTGCTGCCCGAGTCGGAAGTGACGGTATCCATTGCGGAGCCGGAACTGAAACCGGAACCAGTCTCTGCCAAAAAAACAGAGAGTAAACCGGATCAGAAACCGTCAGCCAGCGCTAAAAAATATCTGCTGCAGGCCGGCTCTTTCCGCAGTGACAAGGATGCCGAGCGACTCAGGGCGCAATTGCTACTGGAAGGTTTGACTCCCAAAGTCGAGAAAGTCAGTGTTGGCACAGGGGAAACCTGGCACCGGGTGCAGCTGGGACCATTTACCGATCGGGCCTCACTGCACAATGCCCAGGAAGTGCTGGCCAGCAAAAACATTGATAGTCTTTTGTTACAGTTGAAATAGAAAAAGCACCATTCCGGGCGGGTTTTCTCTTCCGCCCCTCTTGATAATTTATTTCCCTGCCCCATATAAGGTCCTGTTATCCGTTTTTTATTAAGGAGCGAGCCTTGGAACAGTATCGTGGCACAACTATTCTGTCGGTACGTCGTGGCGGCAGTGTCGTGATCGGTGGTGATGGCCAGGTTTCGCTGGGTGATGCCGTAATCAAGGGCAACGCCCACAAAGTACGCCGACTGCATAAAGGTAAAGTGATTGCCGGATTTGCCGGTGGTACTGCTGATGCCTTTACCCTGTTTGAGCGTTTTGAAGCCCAGCTGGAAAAACACCAGGGACGACTGACCAAATCAGCGGTTGAGCTGGCCAAAGAGTGGCGAACCGAGCGGGCCCTGCAACGTCTGGAAGCCATGCTGATTGTTGCTGATGCCACTGCCTCCCTGATCATCACTGGTAATGGCGATGTGATGGAGACGGAAGATGGCATCCTGGCCATCGGTTCCGGTGGTTTTTATGCCCAGGCAGCTGCCAAGGCACTGTTTCACAACACCGAAATGGGTGCCCGGGATATCGTTGAAAAGAGTCTGGGTATCGCCGCAGATATCTGTGTCTACACCAACTCAAACCAAGTCATCGAAGAGCTTCCTGCAGCTTGAAACAATAGCGATCTAACGAGTTTCTGATATGTCAGATATGACACCCCGTGAAATTGTCCATGAGCTGGACAAACATATTATTGGCCAGGACGAGGCCAAACGCGCTGTAGCCATTGCCCTTCGGAACCGCTGGCGCAGAATGCAGTTGAATGAAGATCTGCGTAACGAGATCAGCCCGAAAAATATTTTGATGATCGGCCCCACCGGCGTTGGTAAAACCGAGATTGCCCGGCGTCTGGCCAAACTGGCCAATGCACCGTTTATCAAGGTGGAAGCCACCAAGTTTACCGAAGTGGGTTATGTGGGCCGCGATGTCGAATCCATTGTCCGTGACCTGATGGACGCGGCCATCAAAATGCTCCGTGAGATGGAAATGGAGCGCGTTCGCCACCGTGCGCTGGATGCCGCTGAAGAGCGCATTCTGGATGCACTGCTGCCGCCTCCCCGATCTTTTGGTGACGAGTCCCAGCCCCAGGACAACTCAACCCGTCAGGTATTCCGCAAAAAACTCCGCGAAGGCGACCTGGACGATAAAGAGATTGAGATTGATGTGCGTGAAGCGGCCATGGGTGTTGAAATCATGGCACCTCCTGGCATGGAAGAGATGACCAGCCAGCTGCAGAGCATGTTCTCTAACCTGAATACCGGCAAATCCAAAAAGCGGAAGCTGAAAGTCAAGGATGCCATGCGTCTGGTTCAGGAAGAAGAAGCGGCCAAGCTGGTCAATGAGGATGAACTCAAGACCAAGGCGGTTGAAGCTGTTGAGCAGAACGGTATCGTCTTTATTGACGAAATTGACAAGGTGGCCAAGCGTTCAGGTGCTTCTACTGCTGACGTCTCCCGTGAAGGTGTGCAGCGTGACCTGCTGCCATTAATCGAAGGTTGTACCATTTCTACCAAATACGGCATGGTGAAGACAGATCACATTCTGTTTATTGCCTCCGGTGCGTTCCACCTGGCCAAGCCTTCCGATCTGATTCCAGAGCTGCAGGGGCGTCTGCCCATCCGTGTTGAACTGAAAGCGCTCTCTTCTGAAGACTTTATGCGTATTCTGACCGAGCCGGATGCGTCTCTGACCGAACAATACCAGGCGCTGATGGCCACAGAATCACTCAATATCGAGTTTGCCGACGATGCCATTCGCCGCCTGGCTGAGGTTTCCTGGCAGGTGAATGAACGT
Organism: Endozoicomonas acroporae; assembly: GCF_002864045.1. Taxonomy (GTDB): domain Bacteria; phylum Pseudomonadota; class Gammaproteobacteria; order Pseudomonadales; family Endozoicomonadaceae; genus Endozoicomonas; species Endozoicomonas acroporae. Next base: position 4,648 of record NZ_PJPV01000191.1, on the reverse strand, counting down.
ACTGAAAATATCGGTGCCCGCCGCCTCCATACGGTGATGGAGCGTCTGCTGGAAGAAGTTTCCTTTGGCGCTGCGGATCTGGCGTCTGCCCAGGATGGCGCGCCACTAAAGGTTGATGCGGCTTATGTTGATAAACACCTGGGTGAACTGGTTGAGGATGAAGACCTGAGTCGTTATATCCTCTGATGTTTGATAGGGAGTGGTCGGTGTCTTGCTGGTCACTCTGCTCTTAGGAGTTGTTCCTGAATTACTTCCTTTTTTTGCCACGGAGACACGGAGGCACGGAGAACAGAAAAATCTTTTCCTCCGTGACTCCGTGTCTCCGTGGCAAAGTTTTTTCTTGGCTGAATAGCATCGGAAATGTGGAAGTTATTTCAGGACAGTTCCTTACTCTTTCATAATGAGTGGAAACCCGGCCCGAAATGACTACCCCAATTCCTTCCGCCATTAAACTGCACAAACGCTCCAAAACGTTAGAGATTCAGTTTGGTCATGACACGTTCCAGCTGGAAGCGGAGTTTCTCCGGGTATTAAGCCCATCTGCCGAGGTTCGTGGTCATGGCAACCCAGTTTTGCAGACCGGTAAACTGAATGTGGCCATCACCGGCGTGGAAATGGTTGGCCAATATGCCATCAAGCTGGTGTTTGATGATGGGCATAACAGTGGGATTTATGACTGGGGTTACCTCCATGAGCTGTGTCAAAACAAAGAAGCGATGTGGGATGAGTACCTGCAGGCTCTGAGGGATGCAGGTGCCAGCCGTGATCCGGACGTTTCGGTGGTTCGCCTTTTTCAGTAACTTGACATCAATGCCCTGCCTGCTACGTTACATGTAACATAATCACCATTATGAAAACTTAGCCACGGAGGCATTATGTCTACCAATACTAACCAGCCCAAAACCACCCGGGAACGTGTAGAAAGTCACAGAAAAACACTCCGTCAGGCTGGTTTGCGCCCTTTACAGATCTGGGTTCCTGATACACGGATCAAGGGCTTCGGTCTGGAGTGTCAGCGACAATCTGCCATGCTCAAGTCCGATAAACTGGAACGCGACACCATGGACTGGATTGAACAAACCAGCGACGATGAGGGCTGGGCATGAAGCGCGGCGACATCGTTACCGTCTTAATCAAGGGAGACTATGGCAAACCAAGGCCAGCCTTAATCATCCAATCCAACCTGTTTCCAGAGCACCCTTCGGTCACTCTTCTGCCAATCACAGGAGAGTTGAGGGACGTGCCGCTATTCCGCTACACCCTGTTTGAAAGTAAAGAAAACGGGCTCAACAAAACCTCTCAAGTGATGATCGATAAAATCACCACTATAAAAACAGACAAAATCGGGAAAACCATCGGCTCACTCAGTCAACAAGAACTGACAGAAGTCACCCGGCTGATGGCCTTGTGGTTGGGAATGGCCTGAAAGCGCTGCATCCACAACAGATTCCCGGGAGCGCGAGCAATCAGCAATGCATGGCAATTGCCCCTCATCATGGTCAGGATTTCGGCCCAGGGAGTGTTCTTCCTTCTCAAGCATCAATATCAGCTGCTCACGTTGTTTCTTCCTGGCCAGTTCCAGGGGTGTCTGGCCATGGCAATCCCTGGCATGGATATCAGCGCCGCTATCGATCAGGACGGACAAAGACCCAACGGCATTTCCCTTAACCGCAAAATGCAGCACCGTCTCGTCTGTGCTGGTGGTCGCATGGATATTTGCTCCGTTGCGGAGCAGGAATTGTGCACTTTCTACCTTGTCTTTCTTTATGGCCATGTGCAGGGGGGTAAAGCCGGCAGCCGACCTGTTATTAACATCTATCCCTTTGTTAACCAGGACCTGGGCACAGTCGATCTGGCCACACTGGGCAGCGATATGCAAGAGCGATATCCCTCCCTGCAACTGACTGAGGGAAATTCCAGTCTTTTCCATCGCATCAAGCAACAGCTCCATGCATGCGGTATAACCACGGCGGACAGCGTGGCATACGGGCGAGTAGTTTTTGTCATCCAGGGTACTGATATCGGCATTGTTGTCGACCAGAACCTGCACACACTGCCTGTGATCGCCCATGGTGGCCAGGTGCAGGGGAGTCTGGCCACGTATATTCTTGAAGTTGATATCCGCTTTGTAAGCCAAAAGAAGCTCGACACTTCCCAACTGGCCCAACTGTGCGGCTAAATGCAAGGGGCTTGATTCCTTATTACTCCTGGCATTGATATGCACAGAGTCTTTGTGATTCAACAGCACAGTCATACAGGGAATCCTGCCAAACTGGGCAGCGATGTGCAGGGGGGTATGGCCCATCTCATCCTCTGCATTAATGCTCGCCCTGTTGTCCATCAACAGCAACCGAAGGCATTCGCTGTGACCATGTTTGCTGGCAAAATGCTGGGGCGTCCATCCCCCACCGCGTTGGGAGCTTATGATCAGCGCCTGATGCTCAAGCAAGACTTTCATACACTTCACACTCCCTTCCCGGGCAGCAATATGCAGAGGCGTCAAGCCATAAAGAGTCCTGGCATTGATATCAGCCCCCAGTCTGATCAAGGTCTGCAGATACTCCACACTGTCGAACAGGGTCGTATTATGGAGGGGGGTATTGTGGCCCTCTGTGAGGGCATGGATATCGGCACCATGCTTGATCAGGATGTCCACGGAATTCCGCTGGGGAGTCTGGGCGGCCCTGTGCAGAGCGGTTATACCGTCACGGTTGGCGGCATTGACGTTGTGCCCGGCACCAAGCAAAAGCTCCATACATTCAACATGCCCATTGTCAGCAGCACTGTGCAGTGGCGACCAGCCAGGGATGGTGCTGGCTTCAATAAACCTGGCACCATGAGCCAGTAAAAGTTTTATACACTCTGGATACCCTTGATGGGCAGCGTTGCTCAGGGGTGACAGGTTCCTGTTGTTTTGGCAGTTGACGTTTGCCTGCCGGTTCAGCAGAAATTGCACGCTCCGGGCCTTGCCAGCCTGGGCTGCCAGGTGCAGGGGAGTAGAGCCGTCGTTGTCCCTGGCATCAAGCAGGCTGACATTGCGATTGAGTAACAGTTCCATAAAATTCACACCGCCACCAAGGGCGGCAATGTGCAGGGCTGTCTGCCCATTGTCGTCTTTGGCATTGACATCCAGCCCTTGATCAAGGAGCACTTGCAAGAAATCGATGGGGCCACTGCGGGTGAGAACATGCAAGAGTGTCTTGCCCTTGTCCAGAATGGCGTTCACATTGGCACCATGATCGAGCAGGATTTGTGCACACTTGCCATGACCATTAAGAACGGCAAGGTGCAGTGCCGTATGATGGTGATCACAGGTGGCATCTATATTCTCTTCATATTTCACCCAACTCCGCTCACCATGCTTCTCTCTGCGCCCGGTAAAGAGTAAGGCTGCCACACAGGCATCATGCCCCATCATGGCCGCGAGATGCAGGGGGGTAGTGTCAAACAGGTCAATTTCATTGCCAATCGCCCTGAATTCAAGAAAACGCTCCACACACGTCACCTGACCACGCAGGGCAGCACTGTGCAGGGGGCTTCTGCCCATACTGTCCCGGGCATTCATATTGGCACCATTGGCGATCAATGTTTTGACACACTGCTCGTGGCCAAATTCGGCAGCAAAGTGCAGGGGTGTCATGCCGGCAGAAGAGACGGCATTGGCATCAGAGTTATGGTTAACAAGCATCTGTACACACGCCTCATTGCCCGTCTGGGCAGCAATGTGCAGCAGCGTGACATGGCCGCCGTAGAGTGCTGAGTAAAAGCTCTGGCGGGCCAGCATGGGCTCCCGACCCAGCCAGCCAGACAACACCTCCATATCTCCGGAACGACAGCATTGCACGGGCAGGGGTTCATCGGGAACAGTGGTCTGGGCAAGCAGTGATTCAGCTGCACTGCCATGGCGAGGTACCTGCTGCACAACATCGACACTGCGCTGGTCAATCCCTTTGGAGTTGTTCAGCCATGGATTGATGCACTGTTCATGATATTGATGCTGACAAGTGGCAACGGTGATTTCTTTTTGATCAGCAAATGTTTGTAGGCACAGGGGGCAGGAATTATTTACAACGAAAGGGACGGCAGGGGCTGGCGAAATAGCAGTATTCATCAGATCTCCTGACTAATGGTGGATGGTCGTGGGCAGGCAGGAGAAGCGTAGCAGAGATATTTTGGCTGACAGGGATTATCGCCAGGGAAAGACCGGGCTGTGTGTCAGCGGTTGGATAGGAAGAGCCGGATAAGGGAGACCTTCAAGTCCGGAGCTGTGAGCAATTAATGAACGGTTTGTCACTTTTTTTGTCTTAATTCATGCTTGTTCAGCTGGTTCTGGTTATTAGACTTCAATTGCCCACCGGTTTTCATGCCTGCTGATTGCATCAGTCTTTATCTGTCCATCCATTAGCCGGGGCAGAGCAAAGCAACGTTAAGTAGCTAACCATATGAAATCATATATTTCTGACTCCTTGTTCAGGCACTCTGCTTCGTTACAACTCCGGTCACATAGCTACGGCTATGCTCCCTCCGTTGTGCCTCGCATAGCACCTGCCCAAGGAGTCAGAAATATATGATTCCATATGGCCAGCTACTTAAAAATTATTATTAGAGGAGCTGAAAGATGATAAAACCAATAATCACCCTCCCCAGC
>NZ_PJPV01000190.1 GCF_002864045.1 Endozoicomonas acroporae | reverse complement strand
ACGAATGCTGCAAAATTTTACCCCAACACGGAGCTGGAATTGGCGAAGCCTGACGACAACACTTCATTCATTGACTTCAGCGGGTGTTTTTACCCCTCATTACCCCATGGATGAGCGTGTTAAGCTTACTCAAGCTCACTTATTGTCAACGCTACTTGATGCAATAATATTTAACTGCAGCCAAAAACCTCAAGCCAGGAATATTGATGCCCGGGGTATCGCTAACCTGCTTTGGGCCATGGCGAAACTGGTGGACAACGGGCAGAAGCAGACACCGGAGTTCAACGAGGCCGTTGCCGCACTGTTGCCCCACGTGAGCGCAATGAAAGACCAATTTAAGGCCCAGGGCATTGCCAACCTGCTGTGGGCCATGGCGAAACTGGTGGACAACAGGCTGGAGCAGACACCAGAGTTCAAACAGGCCATGGCCGCCCTGTTGACCCACGTGAACATACAGAAAGACCAATTCAATGCCCAGGGTATCGCCAACCTGCTGTGGGCCATGACGAAACTGGTGGACAACGGGGAGTGGACACCGGAGCTCAAAGAAGCTGTGGCCGCGCTGTTCCCCCATGTGAACGCACAGAAAGATCAATTTAATACCCAGAATATTGTCAACCTGCTGTGGGCCATCGCGAAACTGTCGGACAACGGGCAGAAGCGGACACCAGAGCTCAACAAGGCCGTGGCCGCGCTGTTGCACCATGTGAGCGCAAAGAAAGATCAATTTAATACCCAGAATATTGCCAACCTGCTGTGGGCCCTGGCGAAACTGGTGGACAACGAGCAGAAGCCAACACCCGGGCTCAACGAGGCCGTGGCCGCCCTGCTGCCCCTCGTGAACACACAGAAAGACCAATTTATTCCTCAGCATATCGCCAACCTGCTGTGGGCCATGGCGAAACTGGTGGACAACGGGCAGGAGCGGACACCAGCACTCAACGAGGTCGTTGCCAAGCTATTGCCCCAAGTGATCACACAGAAAGCTAACTTTAAACCACAGGAAATCACCAACCTGCTGTGGGCCATGGCGAAACTGGTGGACAACGGGCAGGAGCGGACACCAGCGCTCAACGAGGCCATAGCCGTGTTGTTGCCCCACGTGAGCGCACAGAAAGCCAGCTTTACACCACAGGGTATTGCCAATCTGCTGTGGGCCATGGCGAAACTGGTGGACAACGGGCAGGAGTCGACACCAGAACTCAACGAGGCCGTGACCGCACTGTTGCCCCACGTGAATGCACAGAGAGCTACCTTTAAACCACAAGAGATCGCCAACCTGCTATGGGCCATGGCGAAACTGGTGGACAACGGGCAGGAGCAGACACCAGCGCTCAACAAGGCTGTGGCCACGCTGTTGCCTCACGTGAATGCACAGAAAGACCAATTTATTCCTCAGCACATCGCCAACCTGCTATGGGCCATGGCGAAATTGGTGGACAACGGGCAGGAGCAGACAGCAGCGCTCAACAAGGCTGTGGCCACGTTGTTGCCTCACGTGAACGCAAAGAAAGACCAATTTATTCCTCGGCACATCGTCAACCTGCTGTGGGCCATGGCGAAACTGGTGGACAACAGGCAGGAGTGGACACCAGAGTTTAAAGCGGCCGTGGCAGCGCTGTTACCCCACGTGAGCGCACGGAAAGCTGACTTTACACCACAGGGTATCGCCAACCTGCTGTGGGCCATGGCGAAACTGGGTGAACTCGTTGAGCTGAATATGGTTACCTCTACTTTCGAATCGCTTGTCTACCGAAGCAGTGAAAACCCTCAGCTCTCCAGGCAAGATATATCGATGTCTCTCTGGGGCGTAATGGTATGCTGTGCCAGGTTGTCTCTAGACTCCAATGCCAATAAAAATAACGCGCTTGAAAAGCACATGGATATCCTGTTGACTCGCCTGGAAAATACATTCCCAGATAATGAAGAGGATCAAACCACCATTGCCATGGCCGCCAGTTGGCTTGGGAGAGCGTGTCCGTTCGTCCCCCATTACCAGACAATCATTTCAAAACCGCAATCCGACTTCCGCAATCAACTCCAATCATGCCTGCCCTCTTTGAAGATTGAAGAAGAAAAGAGTCTGAACTCATTACCTCCGGTTGACCTGTTACTGCCAGATCACAACATGGTGATTGAAGTTCAGGGACCGTCTCATTACGTGGGTGGTGATTTCAAAACCAGGAAGGGTTCGACGCTGCTGAAAATCGCACTGCTGCAGAAATCAGGATTTGAGGTCATTGAAATCCCGGTTAACAGGCTTTGGAACCAGAGTTTAATGAAACCATTTATTGATCAAATAAAGAAGAGAACAAACAGCCAGTAATCGTCTCCCTGCTATCGTGACTCAGGAACCGTTTTCACAATTCAGAGTAGATGTTCTCCTCCAACCACTTGCGTTTATAAACCGTTCAGCAAAATGAACTTCTGAACAGAACCGAAGTCTGCTTTTTATATTCTCATGAATTAATGAAATATAATTATGGATAGAAGATCTGCTGGTATCAGTGGTAAATACACAAGATCAGGTAATAATTACAACCAAGCGAATAACCACGCCCCTTCTTCAGGGCGTGGGCGGTATAGACATGCCACAGTCAGACCATGGGATAATCCCCCCCGCACTGCGCCGGGTCGCAATGAATTTTACCATTCTTCTGGCACACGTTCTTCTCAACATTTACAGGGCCGTTCAGTAAACCCTGCTCAAGATTTTAATGCCCTCATCAAACAGAAAATAATGGATGATCTGGTGAGTAAATCGGATCATTTCGGTCATCGCTATGATGGGAGAAATCACGGGCAATATGCCAGTTTAATTAAAAAATACACGTCAGCTGCTGAAAGACCTTTAAATCAAGCGGAACAAAGCCAGCTGATGCGTTTACTGCAAAATTTCGCAGCAACACGCAGCTGGAATTGGCGAAGCCTGACGACAACACTTCATTCATTGACTTCAGCGGGTGTTTTTACCCTACATAAACCCATGGATGAGCGAGTTAAACTTACTCAGTCTATGTTATTGTCAACGCTATTTGATGCAATAGTATTTCACTGCAGCCAAAAACCTCCAGCCAGGGATATTGATGCCCGGGGTGTCGCCAACCTGCTGTGGGCCATGGCAAAAATGTTGGACAACGGGCAGGAACGGACACCAGAGTTCAATGAGGCCGTTGTCGCGCTGTTGCCCCACGTGAACGCACAAAAAGACCAATTTAAGGCCCAGGGCATTGCCAACCTGCTATGGGCCATGGCGAAACTGGTGGACAACGGGCAGGACAGGACACCAGAGTTCAAAGAGGCTCTTGTCGCGCTGTTACCCCACGTGATTGCACAGAAAACCAACTTTAACCCCCTGGAAATCGCCAACCTGCTGTGGGCCATGGCGAAACTGGTGGACAAAGAGCAGGAGTGGACACCAGAGGTCAAAGAGGCCGTGGCCGTGCTGTTGCCCCGCGTGAACGTGCAGAAAGCTAACTTTAAACCTCAGGAAATCGCCAACCTGATGTGGGCCATGGCGAAACTG
>NZ_PJPV01000019.1 GCF_002864045.1 Endozoicomonas acroporae | reverse complement strand
GTGGCGGTGGAGCTCCAGGATTCATCGGGAATTGCTGCAAGATTGGAGTTTAGGCACATCCATAGGTACTGCGGCTGGATTTAATTTCCAGACTGGCGTTAAAGGAGATTTGTAATGATCGATACTATATTTCTTTGTATGATTGCTATTCAGGGATGGTTATTATTCAAATACATAAAGAGCCTTACATACATATCAAGCATTGATGAAGATCAAAGAAAACTACTTAGGCTTACAGTTCTTGAGGAAAGTAAACTTACAAGTTATGTGCTACTAAAGGACATTAAATTTTTCTTATGCCTTTTGACAAAGTCATATATGAAATCCGATGTAGAAACATACGTAAAAACTCTATTGAATAGGGCTAGGTGTTATTTACTACTCCAATACCCTGTAGTGGCTGCGATATTTTTACTTCCGGTGATCTTCAAAGGATAAAGGGCAGAACTCCGGGGGGCTTGCATCGTGCATGACTTAACCCCGTTTAATATTTTGACCGCCCACACTGGGTGACAATTGATCTTTAACAATCAGAAATATGTATACCTGAGGTAATTTCTCAAAAAGTGCTGGAAGCAGGATAATTTCGGTCAGTCGTCTATCCTCTCACCATGGCTTTTGTTGGTAACCTGGAACAACGAACCGACAACAGTACCAGCACAGCCCTGGTGGAAACCTTTGATTACGATGGCCTGAACCGGCTGACCCACTCCATGGTGGGAGAGCGGACGGAACGTTATGCCTACGATGGACTGGGAAACATCACCTCAAAAACCGGTGTCGGCACCTACACGTATGGCCAGAATGGTGCAGGCATCCATGCGGTGACTCACACCAGTATTGGTGACATCAGCTATCAGTACGATGCCAACGGTAACATGATCTCTGGCGATGGCCGGACCCTGGAATACAGCACCTTTGACAAACCGGTGCGGATTCAGCAAAACGGGCATACCACGGAATTCCAGTACGACATCAATCGCAGGGGTGGACACCGATAAAAACAGGGACACGACAGTGACCCGCTATGTGGGCAATGTAGAATTTATCACCCGTCCCAGCGGAAACCGTGAAGTCAAACGCTACATCAACGGCGTGGTGATTGATACCAAGACCACAAGAGCGGGCAGCATCACCATCAGCAGTGTGCAACTGCTGTTCAAGGATCACTTGGGCAGTGTCCATACCATTATGAACGGCAACAGCATGATGGTATTGCAGCGCCAGAGCTTTGACCCATTCGGTCTGCGGAGAGACCCTACAAACTGGCAGGTGTTGCTGGAAGAACAGCTCAGCCTGTTCAACACCCAGTACACGACACGAGGTTTTACCGGACACGAACAGCTGGATGAAGTGGGCCTGATCCACATGAATGGCCGGGTGTATGATGCCAAGCTGGGTCGCTTCCTGCAGGCGGATCCATTTATTCAGGCCCTGGGCAATACCCAGAGTTTTAACCGTTACAGTTATGTGCTGAACAATCCGTTGAATGCGGTGGACCCAAGTGGGTATTTCTTCAAGGCTATTAAGAGAGCGTTTAAAAAAATAACCCGTAGAGTGATACGAGCGGTTACCAAAGTCTTTGGGCCGGAAGTCACCAATATGGTAGGAAATATTGTTGCTGGTATCGCCTGTGGCCCAGCAGCACCAGCGTGTGTTGCAACCTGGAACTATGAATTCGGTCGAGCAATGGGAGCCAGTTCGGGGCAGGCGTTTAAGTCAGCGGCAATAGCAGGCGCATCGGTCTGGGCGTTTCAGAGTATCGGGAATCACTTTAGTAAAGGGGGAGTTTTAAAGTTCTCTGATATTGGTTTTTCAACCCAGTTGGCCTGGGCAGGAAGTCATGCCTTGGCAGGCGGAGTAATATCAGAACTGCAAGGTGGTAAGTTTGGTCATGGTTTTATTTCGGCTGGAGTTACCAAGTTTGCTATGGGTTCGGTAGGTTTTATTGACAATAATCATAACGCTTCAGCTGTTGCAGGAAGGACCGCTGTAGCAGCATTTATTGGGGGGACTGTTTCCGAACTGACTGGAGGCAAGTTTGGCAATGGAGCCCGTACTGCAGCTATGGCGCATTTGTTTAATGCTGAAGGTGCGAATATAGCCAAGAATATGTTGGCAAGGGAGCTTGTTTATTGGGATCAAAAAGTTAAGTCCTTACATAGTGCTGTGTCAAACTGGGTAAAAGACTCATTTAGTTTGGCAGCAGATGGAAAGGTATGTGCCGGGCCTTGTATAGGAGGATCGGTAGCAGTGTCTAATAAATACGGCGCTTCTTACACCGTTTTATCAGGTTTTGGTTTGAGAGGTGGAGGTGGTGGTGGCTCTGATTATAATATATTTAGTTTAGGGGCGACTTTTGAGGAGGGCTCGCTTACAACTTTTAATTATCTATCAGGGGCTTTGGGCCCTGTGGGACTGACTCTCAGTCACTCTGCTTTAAATGAAAAATCTGCTTGGAGTCTTGATTTAAATATGAGATACCCCGGCTCAGTGGGCGCTGATGGTGGAACAGGATTAAAAAGATGGTGACTAAATTTCTTATAATATTTACTTTTTTTGTGGCGCTTGTATACGCAATTGTAGGGACGATTCTATCATCCAGGCTCTCAAAATATATTGAGTACGAGGGAGGGTTTCTAAAATTATGGAATATCGTGCAATTTCATATACTTTCAGCTGGAAAACTAGATTTTCAGTTGACGGATGAAACGGCACAGAAATACTTTTATGAACTAAAGAGGTTTATTATTTTTGTAGCGTGTATCTATTTCCCACTATTACTCGTAACTTGCCTCACTGGGGTGATAGTTGGATAAACTATAATCTGGTTCCCACGCTTTGTGTGGGAACCCTTTCTTCTCGTCTTAACAGCCTCATCTGACCGAATTCGTGTTGAAATACGAGCCATCATTCGCCGATCAAGTGAGATCTGTGACAATAGTCAACCTTGCCCACTTTCCCAGTAAGAATAATTCTCATGGATGAAGTGGGCCTGATCCACATGAATGGCCGGGTGTATGATGCCAAACTGGGCCGCTTCCGGCAGGCGGACCCATTTATTCAGGCCGTGGGCAATACCCAGAGTTTTAACCGTTACAGTTATGTGCTGTAAGCGCTTATTTAAGGACGTCTTCAAAACCCATCATCTGTCTGCCACGCTAACCCCTGTTTCAAAAACAGGAGCGAGCCGTGAATCAAAAACAACCAAACCGCCGCACTTCTGAACAGTGGCAAGGCCTCATCGATCAACAGCGGGAAAGCGGCATCAGCCAGAAAGCCTTTTGCCTTTCGCGCAATATCTGCCTGTCAACCTTCACATTGTGGAAGCGCAAACTAAGGCAGGCAACCGAAAGCCCTGATCAACCAGCACAACCAGACCCTGACTGGTTCGAATTTAAAACTGATTTTCACAACACACCATCAGACCTGCCTCCATGGGAAATTGAACTCGAATTACCCGGTGGTGTAACCCTGCGTATGCGGCGTTGATCATGTTTTTTCCTGAATCACAGGTACGGGTCTGGCTTTATAACCGCCCCACCGATATGAGGAAGTCATACAACGGCCTGGTCGCCCTGGTGAAAAATACCCTCGAGGAAGACCCGTTGAGTGGGCAGTTGTTCGTCTTTATCAATCGTCGTCGAAACCAGTGCAAGGTACTGTACTTTGAACGTAGCGGTTACTGCATTTGGAGTAAACGACTGGAGCAGGGTCAGTTTCACTCCCACGCCGGTCAGGCGGTTAAACAGCTGCTGGCATTGACCGACCTGAAGCTGATCATTGACGGTATTGATACCCGTTCTATCCGCTATCACAAACGTTATGTAAAACCTGATACATCAAACAGCAAAACCTCTGAGTAGCAGCTACATTCAAAGGCTATGAATCTACCTGTCCCTGTCAATCAACCCTGTCACCTGCAGCTGCTCCAGCAGTCGCAGGCGCTGTTGCAGGAGCACATATCCGCGAATAAACACCTTAAGCAGGAAAACGAGTCCCTCAAACATCAGCTGGCCTGGTTTAAACAACAGCTGTTCGGTGAAAAATCGGAAAAGAGACTGATAGAAAACCCGGACCAGCTGGCTCTCGGGGAGATCCTCAAGGACATTGAGCATCCAGAGGTTCCGGAAACAGAAATCATCACCTATGAGCGCAGAAAGAAGCACAGGCCGGATGACTGTGTTACCGATCAGGGATTGCGCTTCACGGAAGGTGTACCTGTTGAGCTGATTCATATTCCAGCTCCTGAAATGCAGGGTGAAGACGCCGACCAGTATGAAATCATTGACCATAAATATACCCATCGCCTGGCGCAGCGTCCGGGCAGTTACGTTATTCTGAAATACCAGAGGGACGTCGTTCGCCACAAGGCAGATCAAACCCTGAGCACGGCGGCAGCCCCCAGTGGCCTGTTTGACCGCAGCTTTGCTGATGTGAGCTTTATAGCTGGTCTGCTGGTTGAGAAATACCGCTACCACCTGCCGCTTTATCGTCAACACCAGAGACTGGAAGCCAGCGGTGTCACCGTCAGTCGTGGCACGCTGACCAATCTGGAGCAGCGTGCTGGCCAGTTGTTACAACCTGTCGCCCATGAAGTACTGAACAGCTGCCTTGAAAGTCACACCCTGGCACTGGATGAAACACCGTCGAAAGCTGGGCTGAAATGCAAGGGTAAAATGAAAAAAGGCTACTTCTGGTGCTTTTATGGCGACCACGAAGAAATAGCCTTTATCTACTCCGACAGCCGTTCTTGTGATGTGGTTGAACCTTACCTGAAAGAATTTGAAGGGGTATTACTCACGGATGGCTACCCCGGCTACGCTAGCCTTTGCTCTAAATACCCAAAGATCACTCATGCCGAGTGCTGGACACACAGCCGACGTTATTTCGTCAAGTCAGAAAAAGCGGAACCCGAAGCGACCAAAGAAGCCCTGAAACAGATCGGCGCACTGTACAAGGTTGAAGATGACATCCGTCGTCAGGGGCTGGAAGGCGACGCACTGCGTGATTATCGCCAACAAAAAGCCAAACCCCTGGTTGACCAGTTCTTTGAGTGGAACCGGGAGCAGCTGAGACGGCTTGACCTGGTTCCCAGCAACCCTCTGAGCAAGGCACTGGGCTATGTTCACAAGCGGGAAAAAGAGCTTCAGGTATACCTGAACGATCCAACGGTAGCGATAGACACCAATCATCTTGAACGTGGCCTTCGTTGCATCCCGATGGGTAGAAAGAACTGGATGTTCTGCTGGACGGAAGAAGGCGCAGACGCAGACAATGTTGCCGTGTTCCAGACGCTGATCACCAGCTGCCAGCTGGCAGGCATCGATCCCTACAAATACCTGGTTGATGTTCTCCAACGCATCAGCCTCCACCCGGCCCGTGATATCAGGGAATTGATACCGCGACTCTGGAATGAGAAATTCGGGGCCAATCCATTAAAAGCCGATCTCGACAAGTAGGGGGAGTCTGCTCCCTGCTTGAACGCTTACTATGTGCTGAACAATCCGTTGAATGCGGTGGACCCAAGTGGGTATTTCTTTAAATGGATAAAAAAGAAAGCTAAAAAAATTGTACGAAGTGTCATAAGAACAGTTGCTAAAGTGTTTGGGCCTGAATTGACAAATATGGTTGGAAGTATTGTTTTCGGCTATTTAGGTGGGCCAATAGGTGTAGCGGCCTGGAACTATGAATTCGGTCGAGCAATGGGAGCCAGTTCGGGGCAGGCGTTTAAATCAGCCGCGATAGCGGGTGCATCGGCCTGGGCATTTCAGAGTATTGGACAGCAGTTTAGTCAGACAGGTAGTAACGCAACTTTCTGGACGCGGCAGGGAGGTGTTGCCCATATAGGCACCCACGCCATAACAGGCGGTGTGATATCAGAGCTACAGGGGGGTAAGTTTGGTCATGGGTTTATCTCGGCTGGGTTTACCAAGTTTGCGACAAGCAATATAACCTGGGCGGCGAACGATGATAAGTGGGCTGGTGTTGCTAAACGTACATCCGTTGCATCTCTGATTGGTGGAACAACGTCAGCGTTGACAGGTGGTAAGTTTGCTAATGGTGCGAGAACTGCGGCTATGGCGCATTTGTTTAATGCTGAAAGAAAGGCGCTAAAAGGCTTTTCTGAAGATACATTGAATACCCATACAACAAGGGTTATTACTCGATCAGATGGAATTAAGCAAAGTTATGAGGGATGGTTGCAGGAACAGCTTTATGGAGCATCGGCACAGATGCCTCAGTGCTCAACCTTGTCAGTATACGTGTGCTCAGCCAGTATTTTCATTGGAGGGGAGGTTCCGGACGAATTTTTGAGCCCAGCTGGCAAGCACCTTAGCAGCTATTCTGATGTGCTTGGGCACCTAGAAAAATTTGACGAGTCTGCTGGGAAAATTGGTAGGGTAATGCCTGGATTAAGAAGAGTTATAAATGCAGGAAAGAGTATTACTCATTTCAATGATGCAAAATTGCTCTGTCAGGCAGCCTGTGACTTATATAATCGACGAATGCAAAGTGGGGGGTAAGGATGAAGAGAGTGCTGGAATTGCTGTATTTTATTGTGCTTGCAATTATTTTACTTGATGCTTTCCGGCTATTTTTGTCTGGAGGTCGATTATCTGATGGTATCGTTTTCGCGTTGTTATTCGTCCTGACTGTTTGTTATGGAATAACTTGCGTACAGGATAAGGGAAAGAAAGCAGTTGGTTGGATCATTATCATCTGTAGTTTGACTTATGCTATATCTCAGATGATATTTCCTTTGCTTTTAGTTGATAAAGTTCAGAAATTTCATTTGATATATGGAGGGTTGTATTTGTTAATCTTATCTCCACTAATTATTAGAGGTGGGGCTCTGGTTTTTTTTAGAGATTCTGATATAACAGGTTGAGTACATTTTTTTAGGCTTTTGACTTTGGTCATTTTCCCACGTTAAGCGTGGGAATCCCGGTGTTTGTCAACCTAGGAGGCTGTCCGAGAATTAGCTATTGAAAAAACGAAAGCTTCAGTATTTTCTTGGCTGATCAAATATTGACCTGAATTTAGCCTGTTTTGGGGTAAAAACTGCGATTTCTACCCTTTTTCTTGCCTTTATGCTGCCATTTTAAGCCTTTTTGCTTCTTCAAGACGGATTGATCCCCGGTGTTTGTCAGCAGTGGTATCCGCTACCTTTATAACGAACACGGCTACATGGAAGCCATCCGTGACCTGACCAGTAACCGTGAATGGTACCGGGTCAACACCCTGGATGCCCGTGGTAATGCGACGGTGCAAACCATCGGTGGCCTGCAACAAACCAAATACTACACCCCGAAAACCGGCTTCCTGGAACGCCAGACCGTGGGTGCAGCGGGTATCTATGTACAGGACCTCAACTACCAGTGGGATAGCATCGGTAACCTCTCCGGGCGCGTCGACAAGAGCACCAGCACAACGCTCACGGACACCTTCGGTTACGATGGGCTCAACCGGCTGACCCAATCCACCGTTGGCAACACAACGTAAGCGCTTATTTAAGGACGTCTTCAAAACCCATCATCTGTCTGCCACGCTAACCCCTGTTTCAAAAACAGGAGCGAGCCGTGAATCAGGAACAACCAAACCGCCGCACTTCTGAACAGTGGCAAGGCCTCATCGATCAACAGCGGGAAAGCGGCATCAGCCAGAAAGCCTTTTGCCTTTCGCGCAATATCTGCCTGTCAACCTTCACATTGTGGAAGCGCAAACTAAGGCAGGCAACCGAAAGGCCTGATCAACCAGCACAACCAGACCCTGACTGGTTCGAATTTAAAACTGATTTTCACAACACACCATCAGACCTGCCTCCATGGGAAATTGAACTCGAATTACCCGGTGGTGTAACCCTGCGTATGCGGCGTTGATCATGTTTTTTCCTGAATCACAGGTGCGGGTCTGGCTTTATAACCGCCCCACCGATATGAGGAAGTCATACAACGGCCTGGTTGCTCTGGTGAAAAATACCCTTGAGGAAGACCCGTTGAGTGGGCAGTTGTTCGTCTTTATCAATCGTCGCCGAAACCAGTGCAAGGTGCTGTACTTTGAACGTAGCGGTTACTGCATCTGGAGTAAACGACTGGAGCAGGGTCAGTTTCACTCCCACGCCGGTCAGGCGGTTAAACAACTGCTGGCATTGACCGACCTGAAGCTGATCATTGACGGTATTGATACCCGTTCTATCCGCTATCACAAACGTTATGTAAAACCTGATACATCGAACAGCACAACCTCTGAATAGCAGCTACATTCAAGGGCTATGAATCTTCCTGTTCCTGCCAATCAACCCTCTCACCTGCAGCTGCTCAAGCAGTTGCAGGTGCTGTTGCAGGAACACAAATCTGCGAACGAACACCTGAAGCAGGAAAACGAGTCCCTCAAACATCAGCTGGCCTGGTTTAAACAACAGCTGTTCGGTGAAAAATCGGAAAAGAGACTGATAGAAAACCCGGACCAGCTGGCTCTCGGGGAGATACTCAAGAACATTGAGTCTCCAGAAGTTCCGGAAACAGAAACCATCACCTATGAGCGCAGAAAGAAGCACAGGCCGGATGACTGTGTTACCGATCAGGGATTACGCTTTACGGAAGGTGTACCTGTTGAGCTGATTCATATTCCGGCTCCTGAAATGCAGGGTGAAGACGCCGACCAGTATGAAATCATTGATCATAAATATACCCATCGTCTGGCGCAGCGACCGGGCAGTTACGTTATTCTGAAATACCAGAGGGACGTCGTTCGCCACAAGGCAGACCAAACCCTGAGCACGGCGGCAGCCCCCTCCGGCCTGTTTGACCGCAGCTTTGCCGATGTGAGCTTTATAGCTGGCCTGCTGGTTGAGAAATACCGCTACCACCTGCCGCTTTACCGTCAACATCAGAGACTGGAAGCCAGCGGTATCACCGTCAGTCGTGGCACGCTGACCAATCTGGAGCAGCGTGCTGGCCAGTTGTTACAACCTGTCGCCCATGAAGTACTGAATAGCTGCCTTGAAAGTCACACCCTGGCACTGGATGAAACACCCTCAAAAGCTGGGCTGAAATGTAAGGGTAAAATGAAAAAAGGCTACTTCTGGTGCTTTTATGGCGACCACGAAGAAATAGCCTTTATCTACTCCGACAGCCGCTCCTGTGATGTGGTTGAGCCTTACCTGAAAGAATTTGAAGGGGTATTACTCACAGATGGCTACCCCGGCTACGCTAGCCTTTGCTCGAAATACCCAAAGATCACTCATGCCGAGTGCTGGACACACAGCCGACGTTATTTCGTCAAGTCAGAAAAAGCGGAACCCGAAGCGACCAAAGAAGCCCTGAAACAGATCGGCGCACTGTACAAGGTTGAAGATGACATCCGTCGTCAGGGGTTGGAAGGCGACGCGCTGCGTGATTATCGCCAACAAAAAGCCAAACCCCTGGTTGACCAGTTCTTTGAGTGGAACCGGGAGCAGCTGAGACGGCTTGACCTGGTTCCCAGCAACCCTCTGAGCAAGGCACTGGGCTATGTTCACAAGCGGGAAAAGAGCTTCAGGTTTACCTGAACGATCCAACGGTAGCGATAGACACCAATCATCTTGAACGTGGCCTTCGTTGCATCCCGATGGGAAGAAAGAACTGGATGTTCTGCTGGACGGAAGAAGGCGCAGACAATGTTGCCGTGTTCCAGACGCTGATCACCAGCTGCCAGCTGGCGGGCATCGATCCCTACAAATACCTGGTTGATGTTCTCCAACGCATCAGCCTCCACCCGGCCCGTGATATCAGGGAACTGATACCGCGACTCTGGAAAGAGAAATTCGGGGCCAATCCATTAAAAGCCGATCTCGACAAGTAGGGGGAGTCTGCCCCCTGCTTGGACGCTTACGGTGCATCATCTGGGACAAGAAATATCGCTACTATTGAGGTGTTCTTGGCAACATCACCGCCAAAACCGGTATGGGCTATTGTCGGTTACTCCACTCAGTTTACTCTTACAGGGTTGGAAGACTTTTCGAAGATAAGCAGGAAAAAATCTTGTCATGCTGGTGAGAAATAAAAATGTTAAATTTCAGTATGTTAAATAAAAGTATGATACTTTTTTGTCTGGCTTATGGTGGAAAACAAGCCTAGTTAGGTATTTTAGTATGATACTTTCTTCATCAACACGATTTTTGCCTGCATAAAATCAATAGGTTATATGGCTGAAAGTATGATACTTTTTTGTGAATTTACAGATGTTGTCGGAGGACATTAAAGTTTAGTAAGTAACATTATAGTTTGGTAAATCACATTATAGTTTGGTAAAAACTGAGTCTTCTGCTAGCTTAGGATGGCTAACAGAAGGCTCTTTTTATGTCTGATGCAGAAAAACCTTTAAATAGTGCTTGTCCGAAAACCCATCAGCCCTTGAAAACAGC